>NZ_JMKT01000011.1 GCF_000686525.1 Desulfonatronovibrio hydrogenovorans DSM 9292 | reverse complement strand
TTACTCCGTAATTTCCGAGACAACACCGGCACCAACTGTCCGGCCGCCCTCGCGGATTGCAAAACGAAGACCGGGCTCCATAGCGATGGGCGCGATCATCTCAACATCAAATGTCGTGTTGTCGCCAGGCATGATCATCTCTACACCATCAGGAAGGGTAACCACTCCGGTCACATCTGTGGTCCTGAAATAAAACTGCGGACGATAACCGCTGAAAAATGGAGTGTGACGACCACCCTCTTCCTTGCTCAACACATATACCTCTGCCTTGAATCGACGATGAGGGGTGATGGACTTGGGCGCTGCCAATACCTGACCACGCTCAACATCATCTCGCTTGATACCCCGCAAAAGAACCCCAACATTGTCTCCGGCCTGACCCTGATCCAGAATCTTGCGGAACATCTCAACACCGGTACAAACCGTCTTGTGAGTATCCTTGATACCAACTATCTCCACCTCGTCGCCTACCTTGATAATCCCACGCTCTACACGGCCGGTAACAACCGTACCCCGACCAGAGATGGAAAATACATCCTCAATAGGCATCAGAAAAGGCTTGTCTATGTCACGCTCAGGCTCAGGAATAAATGAATCGCAGGCATCCATAAGCTCCCATATGCACTTGGCATCATCTGCATCAGCACTCTCAGACTCCAAAGCCTTCAAAGCACTGCCATGAACCACTGGAGTATCATCTCCAGGAAAACCATACTTGGTCAAAAGCTCCCGAACCTCAAGCTCTACCAACTCCAAAAGCTCTGGATCATCTACAAGATCAACCTTGTTCAAAAAAACCACCAGACTGGGAACTCCTACCTGACGGGCTAGAAGAATATGCTCACGAGTCTGAGGCATAGGACCGTCTGTGGCGGCAACAACCAGAATACCACCGTCCATCTGAGCTGCACCAGTTATCATATTCTTGATATAGTCAGCGTGACCAGGGCAGTCCACATGAGCATAATGACGCTTGTCTGTCTCATACTCTACATGAGACGTGGCTATCGTGATCCCACGCTCCTTTTCCTCAGGTGCCTTGTCAATCTGGTCAAAAGCTACAAAACTACCTCCACCCTTCATGCTCAATACCTTGGTGACGGCTGCAGTCAATGTGGTCTTGCCATGGTCAATGTGACCCACCGTGCCAATATTAACATGCGGCTTCTTCCGCTCAAACTTTGCCTTTCCCATCTCTTCCCCCTATTTACTTTTAAGGATTTTCCCAAATAGTTTCCAAGTTCAGGCCTTGACTGCCTCTTGATCCTGCCCGGCCTGGCAACGACCGGACTTTAATATATATGTAAATGAGACTGAGGGTTTTACCTGAATGGAGCCCACGACCGGACTTGAACCGGTGACCTCTTCCTTACCAAGGAAGTGCTCCACCGACTGAGCTACGTGGGCCTGCATGCGACTGGCCATAAATATGGAGCGGGAAACGGGACTCGAACCCGCAACCCTCAGCTTGGAAGGCTGATGCTCTAGCCAATTGAGCTATTCCCGCCTCTGATTATTATGTAGTCAAGCAACAGGCAACCCCTGTCTCCTACAATGCAAAGCCTGCCTTATACAACAGGCAGGTCCGGACGTGCCGGACCTTAATTGAAAAATGGTGGAGGGGGGAGGATTTGAACCTCCGAAGGCAATCGCCGACAGATTTACAGTCTGTTCCCTTTGGCCACTCGGGAACCCCTCCATGGAGCTGGCGATGGGACTTGAACCCGCAACCTGCTGATTACAAGTCAGCTGCTCTACCAATTGAGCTACGCCAGCCAAAGGAAAAGGGAGATATATAAGTTCAATTGTTAAATTGCAAGAACTTTTTTCAATTTTTATTTTTTAATCCTGATCACCGGCCCGCCAGTCAGACCTGACTGATTACTTGTGCACTGTTGCCAAGGCTTCCAGACTGTTGATTGCTGTTTCTTCCACGGTGTCGGCCAGGGCTTTCAAGGCATCCTTGGCCGGGGAAGGACCGTCAATCAGGACCACTGGCCTGCCCAGGTCACCAGCGACCACACTGGCCGGATCAAGGGGGATGGCCCCAAGAAAGGACAAGCCATACTTGTCCGCCAGATCCCTGCCGCCACCTTTTTTGAACAATGACACTTCCCCCTGACAGTGGGGACAGATCAGTCCGCTCATATTTTCAACAATTCCCAGAATATTTGCCTTAGCATACTGAAGAAAGTTGATGGATTTTCGAACATCAGCCAGAGAAATCTCCTGGGGCGTGGTGACCACAACGCACAGGGCGTCAGGAATGGTCTTGAGAACTGTCATGGGTTCATCTCCGGTCCCAGGGGGAGAGTCAATGATCAGAAAATCAAGTTCCCCCCAGGCCACATCCGCTACAAACTGCCTTATGGCCGTTGTCTTCATGGGGCCTCTCCAGAGAACGGCCTGATCCGGATCCTGAAGAAGAGACTCCATTGAAACCACCGCAAGATTGTCATTATACATCTTGGGCTTGACCATCTTCCCCCTGTCTGCGTCCAGCAACCCCTTGATGCCCAGCAGATGGGGGACTGACGGACCATGGATGTCCACATCCAGTAATCCAACCTTCCGGCCTTTAGCAGCCAGGGCTGCAGCCAGGTTTACCGCCACCGAACTCTTACCTACCCCTCCTTTGCCGCTCATCACAAATATCTTGTATTTAATCTTGGAAAGGGTTGTTGATATCAGCTCATCCTGGATGGACATGGCAGGGTTCTTTTTTGCCTTAGCCTGGGACGGGCATGCTTTGCACGATTCAGCTTTTTCCATATTTTTTCACCTTTAAGTTCAGTGACCGGGCCAAGATTCGGTCCGGATCAGATAAATTTTATCAAAATAAAACCCAGAACAACCAAAACCAAGGTCAGACTTACGACCAGGTCAAATCTTTTCTCCAGAAAATCTCTGGCTCGTTCGCCTTGCCAGTAGATCACAGCAGCAACAAGATAGAACCGCAATCCCCGGCTAAGTACCGAGGCAATCACAAAGACTGCGAAGTTGATCTTAAAGGCTCCGGCAGTGAGGGTACACACCTTATAAGGAACAGGACTGATGCCGGCCACTGCAACAGCCCAGGCATCGTATCTATCGTACCATTCCTGAATAATTAAGTATTTATCAGCCAGGCCATAGAAATTTATTATGGCCAGCCCCACTAGCTCCATAAAAAAAAGACCGATGAAGTACCCGACCACACCTCCCAGAACCGAAGCAACCAGACAAAGGGTGGCCAGCCTGAAAACCTTGCGGGGCCTGGAGAGCCCCATGGGAATTAAAAGCAGATCCTGAGGAATGGGAAAAAAAATGGACTCGGTAAAGGCGACCATCATCAGGACTTTTTCGGCTCCCTTTTTGGCAGCCAAGTCCCATAGCCTTCCCATCAATTTCCGATAAAGCTTCAATTCCCTTCCCTTACCAGCCGAACCTTCCCACCAGATCCACAAAGGCTACGCTGCCCATATCCCTGCGGTCCACCTTGCCGCGGTCTTTGGAGACTTTTACCAGGGTCTGGCTCCTTTTGGTCGAGCCGACTGGAATAACCAGGATACCCGGGTCGCTCAGCTGCTCCACAAGAGGTTCAGGTACATCAGGGCCGCCTGCAGTGACCAGCACCCTGTCAAAAGGAGCTTTTTCAGGCCAGCCCATGGTTCCATCATCAAGCTTTGTCTTGACATAATGATACCTGAGATCAGCCAGCAGCTTTCTTGCTTTTTGATACAGAGGTTTGACCCGCTCCACTGTATAAACATCGGCCCCCATCTCTGCCAGGACTGCTGCCTGGTATCCAGAGCCTGTGCCGATCTCCAGGACTTTCATTCCCGGATCAACCTCAAGTATACTGCTCATGAGGGCAACTATATAGGGTTGAGAAATTGTCTGTCCGTGCCCTATGGGCAGGGGGTGATCCTCATATGCCTGGGCCTGAAGGGCCTCATCAACAAACAGATGTCTGGGAACGGTGCCCATGGCCTTGAGCACTCGGGGATTGGAAATCCCCCTGGCCTCAATCTGATTGCGGACCATTTTATCTCTGATTCGCCTGGGATCAATCGCCAACTGAAAATACTCCTGAAACAGTTTACTCTTAACAGCTCCAAAAAAAGTCCGGACAATCCCCTTGCATGGCCAATCCTTTTGGGCTGGAACAACCTTTGTCAGCTCATCGCTGGTAATCAAAGCACCTGCCCGGCACAAGGGCACCCATAAGAACTTTTCAGGGGGCTGTCCATTTTTTATTTTGATTAGCATGCAGGCCAAGCCTTGCATTGACTGCCCTGAAGCTCATGGGTTATGCTTGTTTATCCGGCTAATATCAATCAAACCAAGGACAGACCCATGCTTAAAGTCAAAGACATTATGACCACTGACATCTTCACCCTCAAAGAAACCGACAATCTTGCCCTGGCCAGATCGGTCATGAATATGGCCAGGATAAGACATATCCCCATTGTCAACGAAGAAATGCACTTTATCGGTCTTCTGACCCACAGGGACATCCTGGCTGCAACAGTTTCCAAGCTGGCAGATGTGGACTCCAGTACACAGGAAGAACTCGACCTCGGCATACCCGTCCTTGAGATCATGAACACATCTGTCAGGACCATATCCGGGAACGACTCCCTGAGGGATGCTGCTGCATTGCTTCTGGAGCATAAATTCGGATGTCTTCCGGTTGTTGAGGGTGAAAAACTGGTGGGAATTATTACTGAAGCCGACTTTCTAAACTTGACCATCAGTCTTCTGGATGCCCTGAGCGATGATGCCTGAAGTAAACCAACCAAGTCCGCACCAAATCTGACAGTCCGGTTCAGACAGGTTTGGGTCCAAAATGTTGTTGGCCCGAGAAAGACACCATGCCCTCAGAGCTGGCAAACCCCCCCAGCCGGGCCACCTGCTTTGGATGACTATGCTGGGGGGAGGAACCGTCTTAACAGGATCATCCAAGTTTGGCTGCTATTTCAGCTACGTGCCGTCCCTGGAACCTGGCTGCTTCCAGTTCATTCTCGCTTGGCATACGCTGGCCGTCTCCTCCAGCTATTGTCGAAGCTCCATAAGGAGAACCGCCTGTAACTTCGTCAATGCGCATCTGTCCCTGGAAAGAGTAAGGCAGCCCGACAATTATCATGCCCTGATGAAGCAGTGTAGTATGAAAGCTGAGGATAGTGGACTCCTGTCCTCCATGCTGGGTGGCTGTACTGGTGAACACACTGCCCACTTTGCCGATCAGGGCGCCAGAGGCCCACAACTTGCCTGTAGCATCCAGAAACTGACGCATCTGACCGCACATATTACCGAATCTTGTAGGTGTGCCGAATATGATGGCTGAAGCCTCATCAAGCTCATCCACTGTAGCAGCCTGAACATCTTTCATTTTATCCCGGGCTTGGAGAGCCCCCATTTTTTCCAGGATATCATCGGACAACGTCTCAGGAACCCTGCGCATATCAACCCTGGCATCACTGACCTGGCTCACCCCCTGGGCCACGGCCTGGGCCATGGCGTGGATATGCCCGTACATGGAATAGTACACAACTTTGACTATCATTTTTTATCTCTCCTTTTAAACACAAGGTTGATAAGCCGCTCAATTATGCCCGGGTCTTTTTTGGGAACCTGCAGGGCATTTATGCCCAGCCAGAGTCCAAGTCCGGCAGCAACCTGGAAATCCTTTCTGGCAGCAAATTTCTTGCCTGATTTTAGCAGAGCCACCCCTCTGTTGTGATAAGCTTCGGCAAAATCCCTTTTCAGGGCAATGGCCGTGGTGAAATCCTCCAGAGCTCCGTCCAGGTCAAAATCATCCAGATGGGCCAGACCACGGTCATTCAAGGCCTGCGGCCAGTCAGGCCTGAGTTCCAGGGCTGCATTGAGATAATAGACTGCCTTCTGAGGCGCCTTATAGGCACTGCCGTCCCACAGCTCATCAGCCCTAACCCGCCAGTCGTCGGCCTTGGCCTGCATTTCCCAGGCAGCCTCTTCTTTTTTCCTGGCTGCTGTCTTATGACTCAGTTTTTCAAGCTCCTGCTCCAGATTATGCTTTTCCTTTTGCAGTAATCCAAGCTCCTGATCCTTTTTCTTCAGACTGGCCTGATGGAGCTCTTCTTTTGTCTGGGCCTCACTAACCAGGACCTCCATCCTGTCAATCTCTGATTCAAGCAGGGACTTTTCCTTTTGCAACCCGGCAATGGTACTGTCCTTTTCAGACAATTCCCGGAGGATGTTTTCCCGGTCCTTCTCCAGCTTAAGTACCTTTTCAGCGTACTTCCTTTCCAAATCAGCCAGTTTTTTTTGATCCCCGGTCTTGTTTTGCAATTCATCCTGCAAACCCTTGACCTCGGTCTGAAGCTTGTCCAACTTGGCCTTGAGATGAGTCTTATCACTTTTGGCCTTGTCCAGCTCTAAGTCTTTTTGTTCTATTTTGGCTTCAAGTTTATCAAACTCTGCAAGAAGCATCTCCATTCGCTTGATAAGCTGAGCCTTGGTTTCCTTCATGGAAGGTTTTTGCCTGTACTCCGGGCCTGTCTGGACAGAACCAGCCGAAGCTTTAGTCCCGGACTTTTTCCTGCCCTTTCCTTGACCAGGTGATTTAGTTTCAGTCTTAGACGATCCACCGGTCCTGGAAATGCTGATTTCCCTCTGAAGCCTTGCCTCAGCCTGATCATTGAGAAGACTCTCCAACGCGCCTCTTCCCTGACTCTCATCCTTATGTGCGCGGGTTTCCTTGGGCATGGTTGT
This sequence comes from Desulfonatronovibrio hydrogenovorans DSM 9292, assembly GCF_000686525.1. NCBI lineage: Bacteria > Pseudomonadati > Thermodesulfobacteriota > Desulfovibrionia > Desulfovibrionales > Desulfonatronovibrionaceae > Desulfonatronovibrio > Desulfonatronovibrio hydrogenovorans. Next base: position 235,270 of record NZ_JMKT01000011.1, on the reverse strand, counting down.
TCCTTTACTTGTTCTTGATTTCAGTATCTATTCTGCTGACCAGCTCTTGAGCAAAGGCCCTGTAGTCTGCACATCCCGAAGATTTGGGATCAAGATCACATACACACTTGTTGCTCAAGTTGGCCTTATTGATGGTGGTGTTTCTGCGAATCACGGCCTTGAATACCATGTCCTTGAAATACCTGTTAATAGCCTCCATGACCATCTGACCAGCCTTGGTCCTGGTGTCCACCATGGTCACCAGGGCACCAAGCAGCCTGATCCCGGAGCCGGAGTCTTCCCTTATGAGATCAATGGCCTGAATCAAATGATCCACCCCTTGCAGGGCATAGACTGATTCACCTTCTATGGGAAGAACATAGTAATCTGAAGCAGCAATGGCATTGGTTATGAGTGCTCCTTCAATCTGAGGAGGGCAGTCCACCAGGACATAGTCGTAATCTTCTTGCAGATCATTTAATTTGTTTTTCAGGCCGTAAATCCTCTTGGCCGAGTTGGCAGGCAACGAAGATACAAGGGGATAGGAGTGCAGGTTGGTCGGGATCAGATCTACGCCGCATGGCGTCTCCACCAGACAGTCTCTGATGGAAAGATCTTTATCTGACAAGAGGTCACCAACCGTTTTTTCATGTTCAAATGGATTGCTACGGCTCAGGGTAAGGGTGGAATTGCCTTGCGGATCAAGATCAATGACCAGTACTTTTTTATTTTTTTCAGCCAGGACCCTGGCCGTGTTGACCACGCTGGTGGTCTTGCCCACCCCGCCCTTGTAATTGGCAAAAGAAATAATCTTCATCCCCAGCTCCAGTTAAGAAAAACCTAAATTCCAGCCCGGCTTCCAGCTCTTTTCAGCAGTTTTTCATAAGCCTAATCTTCATCTTTAGTCAATGTTTTAATCATGAGAAGCCTTGCTGGCCAAGATTCAGGCCTGCTGTATTTTACTTTGAACCCCGGTCCAATAAGTGCCTGTTGTCGAGATCAAAAAAAACTGTTATTTTAAAACCAGCTACCTGCAGCATTATTCCAGGGCCAGAAACCTGTATGACCTTGAATAGATTTGATCAGTAAAGATTTTAATGGCTGCCTCGGGCTGGGGACAAGCTCAGGTCGTGAGGTCTGGCATTCAAGCCTTTCATTGAGATCCAAGGGAATCAAGGTGGATTTTATAAGCATTGTTGACGGCTTGAATGTAACCCTTTGACCATCAGGCAGGTTTAAAGCTATCCCAGGACCACCCCGGGAATCTCCACGGGGCATCAGATTTGCCGTTCAGAACCCCCAGACCCCTTTTAGGTTCCCTATGAAAAAAATTCTGCTCTTCCTGCTGGTGATTACCGTAAATGCTGCCCTGAATACAGGCTGTTCTCCCAAAGACCATCCCCGCCCAGCCCCCCTCCATCAGGTTGCTCCCGGAGAGCTGACAAGAATGAATTACAGTATCCAGGTTGGTGCCTTTTCTGTACTGGATAATGCGGTAAGACTCATGACAAGGCTGGAAGAGCTGGGACTGGAGGCCTACTATTTCAAAGACTCAGACGGGCTGTACAAGGTCCGTTTTGGAAACCACCCCACCCTTGAACAGGCCCACCAGGAAGCAAAAATGCTGCAGTCTGCAAAAACCATTCAGAATTATTTCGTGGTTGTTCCTGAAAGCTACGCTGCAGCCCGGATACCCCCCGCTGAGACCGAACTGCTGAGGCGTGAAATAGTTCGAACAGCCCACGGGTTTATCGGTGTCCCCTACAGGTGGGGAGGAACCTCAGAACAGTCTGGATTTGACTGCAGCGGACTGACCATGGTGGTTTACCGGCAGAACGGTCTGAATCTGCCCAGAGTTTCCCGGAACCAGTTCAATTCAGGACGAAAAATCCCCTTGCAGTCCATTGGATATGGGGATCTGGTATTTTTTGCCACTGCCCGGCCCAACCAGGTTTCCCACGTTGGAATATACATCGGCCAAGGCAGGTTCATTCATGCGCCAGCCACTGGCCGGAACGTAACCATTGAACATCTTTCCAACCCGTATTTCAGGTCAAGATTCATGGGAGCAAGGACCTATCTCTAACCCCAGCTGTTCAGCAAAAATCCTTAAATGATGTCCCAAAGCTACTTTTTCTCCTTGATCAGGTTGTCCACCTTCATCATGCAGGCAAAATCCCTGGCCATATCCGGAATACCCTTCCGGTATTCATCCTTTTCCCTTTCCTGCACATAAAGGCATAGACTGTTATTGCTGTTCATGCCCAGATAAAGGCTCCTTTTGGCCACACAGGTTTCTTCGGTCAAAATGGCTTGTCCTGTCTTGGAAAAAAAGGGCAGGGCATATTCTGCTTGCTCGGCAGTCCACTGATAAATTATACTGTCCTCATTTTCTGGAACCATGTCCTTATACTTTTCCTTCCACGGGCAGTTCTGGAATATCTCGGTCAGGACCTTTTCTCCTTCTTTTCTATTCATGTTCTTGTCCTCTGAGTTTAAAAACTGTGGATTGTTTTTTGTAATTTTATCGCTTGCCAAGGTTTTGTCTTGAGATTATGTATTAAAATACACATTGTTTAACAAGGGAAAAAAATGAATTTTGTCAATGACAATAGTTTTCCTGAGCTTCCACTAATCGTTCACGTCCACCTGGACCGATGCGACGGTTGCGGATTCTGCATGGACGTCTGCCCTACCCAGGCTCTGAAAATAATCCAAAGCCGCCGGAGACCCGGCAAAACCACTGCCTGGGTTGATCCTGCCAAGTGTCACGGATGCGGAGTCTGCCAGGCCACCTGTCCCAAGGAAGCCATCATGCTTCCCGGACTTGGGCCCGATGACCTGAAGATGTATATCTCTCAAGCCATCAACGGATGATCCTCAAGGTTACTTTCTTTTACCACCCCGGACTTTTTTTAGCCATAACCAAAAAGCGCACCCTGGACCATTCCGGCTTGCAGTACCATTTTAAAGACTCGACCTGGTCGCTGCATGCTGTTTCTTTTTTACATCCCTAGCAACATTTACCCAATCAGGATTCAATAATGAAAAGTATTAAATTCGACAGCCTTGAACTTTCAGAGCAGACCCTTAGAGGGATTGAGGAAATGGGCTTTGAAGAAGCCTCTCCCATTCAGGCCAAGTCCATCCCCTCCATACTTCTGGGCCGAGACATCATCGGGCAGGCCCAGACCGGTACCGGCAAGACAGCGGCCTTCGGGATTCCGGCCCTGGAAAAAATCAATCCCCAAAACAGGGCAATGCAGTGCATGGTTCTTTGTCCCACCAGGGAGCTGGCCATCCAGGTTGCAGGAGAGCTGAACACTCTGGGCAGGCATCACCAGGGTCTGGTAGTACTTCCTGTTTACGGAGGTCAGCCCATAGAGCGCCAGATCAAGGCACTTCGCCAGGGAGCCCAGATAGTTATCGGAACTCCGGGACGGATCATGGACCACATGTCCAGAAAAACCCTGAAGCTGGATCAGGTCCGGATGGTGGTCCTGGATGAGGCTGATGAGATGCTTGACATGGGCTTCAGGGATGACATCGAGTACATCCTGGGCACTGTTACTCAAAAGCCCCAGACCATTTTCTTTTCAGCCACCATGGCCCCTGAAATAATGCGGCTGGCCGAAAGATTCCAAGACAGCCCCGAACTGGTCAGGATCTCCCACAAGAGACTCACTGTTCCCGGTATTGAACAGTTTTTTTTCGAAGTTCACAAGTCAAACCGGCTCGAAGCCATGTCCAGAATAATCGATTTTTACAACCCCAAGCTGTGCATAGTGTTCTGCAACACTAAAAGAGGGGTGGACCAGATCGTCCAGCACCTTCAAATCAGAGGTTATCTGGCCGAAGGATTGCACGGAGACATGAACCAGAACCAGAGGGACAGGGTCATGGCCAAGTTCCGCTCCGGACAGGCTGAAATCATGGTGGCCACGGATGTAGCTGCCAGGGGGATAGATGTGGACGACATTGAAGCTGTGTTCAACTACGATATTCCAAATGACGTGGAGTACTATGTCCACCGCATCGGACGAACTGGCAGGGCCGGCCGGACAGGTATGGCCTTCACCTTTGTTTCGGGCAGGGAAATGTACAAAATTCGGGATATTCAACGATTCACAAAGTCTAAGATCATCCAGCGCCGCGTTCCAAGCATAGGTGATGTTGAACAGGCCAGGACTGAGAAATTTCTGGGGCTGATCAAAGAAACCATCACTAAAGGCGGCCTGGAAAAATACCTGCGCCTGGTGGAAAATTTCACAGAAAAAGAAGAGGACTCTTCATCAGTTGAACTGGCTGCAGCCCTTTTGAAGATGCTTATGGGACCAGGCGAAGACAAGGCCCCGGTTCAGGACATCCCCACCTCAGAAGACACAGGCAGCCACCAGGGTATGATCCGCCTGGTCATCAGCATCGGAAGGGCGGACGATATTGCAGTAAAGGACGTGGTGGGGGCCATAGCCGGCGAGACCGGACTGCCGGGAAGACTGATCGGCAAGGTTGAAATCAGGCAAAGACAGTCATTTGTCCAGGTTCCTGAAGAGTATGCCTCCAATGTCCTTTCCACCATGAACAACAACCAGATCCGGGGCAAGAGAATCACTGTTGAAATTGCTGGACCCAGGGATGACTTCCAGCCCGGCCAGCGCCAGAAAAACAAAAAACCATCCTTTGGCAAGGTCCGGTCCGCCAGGACAGCCAGGAAATCAAGATAATATCGCATTAGTTACGCAAACAATTGCCAGGGTATTTCCGGACACAATTCTTCAAGGAACACTAAAGTTTCACCTCCAGCCGCCGATGAAGTACATAACGCAGGGATGAAAGAGAATAGTCAAAGGAGGCAAAAATGAGTATCAGTCCATTAAGCCCGGCCAGCCCGGAAACATTGAAGACCGTGGAAAATGAAGCAAGAATCCGTAAGGGCCAGTCCAATGCTGAGGAAATAAAAAATCTGCAAAAAGCCAGGCTAAACCGTCAGGCGGTTCAGGACCCCAGCCTTGTTTCCAAGATCGTAGCCCTGGAAAGCACCATGGTCTACAATTCCAATGCTGAACTGGTTCAGGCCATATCCCCTTCAAGCCTGTCTTCATGATGCAGGATTATAATTCTGGCCAACAGGCCATAAATTCAAAAAATATACTGTTGGTTCAGCCTGTAGAGGACCGGGCTAACTGTTCCGGTCCTCCTTTTCCTGTACGTCCCTGACCATCCGCTCACTGATCCTCCTGACAGCAAGGTATGCTCCCAAAAGCAGAAGTGCTGCCACAGTAAGCCAAGTATAACCTTCCAGACCCAATTCAAGATAATCAAGATAGGACCTCAGTCCCAGAACCATCAAACAGAGCATGGTATTCCAGGCCAGGGTTCCGCTGAAGGTCAGGGTGATAAAGCGCCAGGCAGACATACGGGACAATCCGGCCGGGATTGAAACAAGGCTTCTGAAGGTTGGCAGCCACCTGCCAAAAAAAACAATCGGACCGCCCCATCTTTCGTAATAATAATCAATATCGTCCAGATCCGAAGTCTTTAAAAGGATTTTCTTACCGTGGCGCTTTATTAATTCCTTACAGCGCCTGGCTCCAACCATCCTGGCTCCAAGATAAATGGCTGTAGATCCCAGGGTCCCTCCCAGGCTGATGACCAGGATCGTGAATATAGCTGAGACGTACGAAGCACTCACGGTTTCAAACATGACAAAAACCACGAATTCCGGGGCTGTCACCATGCTGAGTAAAAATCCCAGTACAAAAACATTCATTCTTTATTCACACCTGATGCTATTGTGATTTAGAAATAAGCGGGACCAGCCTGCTGATCCTGGCTGCCCGAACAACCTCTGCTGACCATCTCCATCAGTTCAAAAAAATCTCAAACAGTTACAAAATAGTATCCAGCCAGTCCGCCATAGATTCCAGGAACATATACCAGAAAATCCCAAGAAAACGAAGTAGATCTGAGTAACTGTTATTTTAAATAATCGAGTATTGCAATTGAACCTGGAGGGGTTTATTTCTGAAATAAACTGCACAACCGGACAACAAAAAAGGTGGGGAAATGAGTGACAGAAAACTGCATCTTAAAAAAGCCGAAGAAAGTCTTTACGCTAGTCTGAGCTCCGAAGGAGCCAGTGATGAGCAGCTTAAGGCCAGAATCCTCAAGGCCATCAGCGAAGTCCAGACCGCCCTGGAGATAATCAGACAGCGGGAAAAGAACAAATACCATCATGATTCCGGTGAGGACGAAGACATGTGGGTGGGTTAGTGTCCACTTTCTGGATGGCAATCATACCCCCGCCACCTGCTTGATGTTGACCTGTCAGTCACGTTCCAGCATCTTCATGCTCTGGCTGTAACAGTCCCTGATCATCTGATAGGACTGACGTACCAGCTCTTTTCTGTTGCCTGATTTAGCTGGGAGTCTATTAAAAATACTGACCTCCACTTCAATATCATGATTATTGAACAATCTGATAATATGAGGCAGGAATTTGACCCCGCCGTGGAAAAATACCTGATCCTTGTTTTCCCGGCTCAAGGATTGTCCGTTGATCTTCAGGTAATTCAGGCAGACCGGAATCACGTCTGCCCCGGACTTTACAGCCGCCTCAAAAAGGGCCGGCCTGAACTGCAGCACTCCAGTTCCGTCCGAGGTCCGGGCCTCAGGGAACAAGGCGATCAAAAAACCAAGTTTAATAATGTCAGCTACCTTGCCAATCTCCTTCCTCAGAAAAGAATAACTCCGCCTTTCAACAAAAACTGTCCCTCCCAGCTTGGATACATGGCCAACAAAAAACTTCCGGGAGAGTTCAACTGAGGAAATAAAAAGCATGGGTCTAACTGCAGCCAGCACAAAGACATCAACATACGAAACATGGTTGGCCACCAGAAGGCCACTACCTGCAAGCCCATCCCCCTGGGAAAAATCCCTGACTCTGAACTTGACTCCCATAATCCAGAGCAGGATCGGGCTGAACAGTGCCGTGTTTTTGGTTATGCGGGCATATCTCTTTTCACCTTTTGGATAAAAAATCAGGGTCAGCATAGAAACAATGAAAAAGATCACTACCAGATAAAGCGAGGCTAGAATTTTGAACACGACTCTCATCGTTACCATCCTTTTGAACCGGGAATTAATCAGCCTTTCTTAAAGAAGTCTGGTCAGCACTGCAATAAAAATCGGGCTGGATTTATTTATCAAAAACAAAACCTAGCTTCTTGCAATGGTCAGGTGTTTACCTTAGATTAATTTCTTCAAGAATCGGGTCAGGTATTCATTTTGGCCTGATCAACCATAACCTGAGAGATTCCTTCATGCCTAACCAAACCAGATTGACTCAGCTCAGCCATTCCTTTTCAGATCGGTTCAGCCGACGGGACTTTCTGTACCTTGCAGCCGCTGCAAGCATAGGACTGTGCGCAGGTTGCGCAGTTAATCCTGTTACAGGAAGACATGAAATCCTGCTTATGTCAGAAGCTCAGGAAATTAACGTGGACAGGCAGAACTCACCCCACCAGATATCCGCTGACTACGGCATCACCAGGGACAAAGCCCTGAATGACTATGTTTCCCATGTTGGTCAGAGCATTGCCCGGAACACCCATCGCGCCCACATGCCCTACTCCTTTAACACCCTCAATGCCCCTTATGTAAACGCCTATGCTTTTCCAGGCGGAACCATAGGCATTACCAGGGGAATCCTTCTGGATCTGGAAAACGAGGCTGAGCTGGCCTCCCTCATAGGCCATGAAGCCGGGCATGTCTCGGCCCGCCATACCAGCCAGAGGATGACCAGGGGACTTCTGGCTGCAGTGGTTTTAAGCGGTGCATCCGTTGCCGCAGGCTCTCAGGTGGGAGACCTTGTGGCCGGCCTGGGAGGCATTGGCGCAGGAGCTCTGCTGGCCGGATACAGCAGAAATCAGGAACGGGAAGCCGATGCCCTTGGTCTGGAATATATGGTCAAGTCCAACTACAATCCTGAGGGATTTGTCGGGCTCATGAGCATGCTCAATGAAATGTCCGGCAAAAATGAAAGCTCCATGGCTGTACTATTTTCAACTCATCCTATGAGTAGCGAAAGGTATAGGACTGCCCTGAATGATGTTGAAACACGGTATGCTGCACATAAAAAAACAAATCCGGTTTTCAGGGAAAGGTATATGGATAATACTGCCGGCTTGAGAAAAATAGGCTCAGCCATTAAGGCCATGCAGGACGGAGACGGGGAAATGATGAAAGACAATCCCGGGAAAGCCATGGAACATTACCAGAGATCTCTGCAGACTGCGCCTGACGACTATGCCGGAAACCTGAAAATGGCCAAATGCCACTTGGCCTTGAAAAACAGCAGACAAGCCCATGACTTCGCTTTAAAGGCAAAAGAAACTTATCCGGAAGAGCCTCAGGCATCACATATCCTCGGTATGGCCAATTTGCAGTTGAGGAACTTTGAACAGGCCCTGGCCAGGTTCGACGAATATGAAAATTCCCTGCCAGGCAATCCCAACACCACATTTTTCCAGGGCTTTTCTCTGGAAGGCATGGGCCGCAGGGAACAGTCCGCCCGAAAATATTATGCCTACCTGCAAAACGTCTCCCAGGGTGAGTATGCAAGGCACGCCCACACCAGACTGCAGGAGTGGGGATACCTGCAGTAAAGGCAGAAGTCATCCCGGCTGCATGACCATTTTTCCGGCTATCTTCCAGAATCTCAATGTGCTACTGACCTTAACAATTGTGGAGAATCAAATGAAACCATTACAGCAAACGATTTCCATTTTTTTGATTACAGTCCTGTGCCTGGGTCTGGCCGGATGCTGGTTTGCAGTGGGCGGGGCAGCTGGTGGCGGGACTGCAATTTATTTCAAGGGCCGGCTCCAGGAAAATATCAGCCGCAATATGCACCAGGTGCATGAGGCGTCCCTGGCTGCCCTGCAAACCATGGAGATGGCTGTCCTGGAGCAGGATAAAAAAGTTGACTCAACCAGCATCAGGGCCCAGTACCCTGATGGGACCAATGTCTGGATCAACACCAAATATCTTTCTACCAACACCACCCAGGTCAGGATTCGGGTCGGAGTTCTTGGAGACGAACCCAGATCCAGAAGGATATGGGAAGAAATAAGAAGACACCTACCTTAGTAGCAAGCCCAAATTTACCTCGATAACCTTGATTTGAAACAAGAAAAAACGGTCTTGAAAATGACTGGAAACGACCACAGAACGGAAAAACGGCTCTCGATACAATCTGCTGTGCTGCCCTTTCTTGGTTCCAGAGAAGAGGACTATCAGCCTTTTCAATACATCATCCAGGACTTCAGCCAGAACGGTGTGCGCATTGCCATTCCTGCCTGGGTGCAAAGCAGAGAAAGACTGTACCAGGACGACCAGGTCAACCTGCATCTGCCCTATAAATTCAAAGGTCAAAGCCGGAATCAGGGACAGATTGCATGGGAGAAATGGGAGGACGATCTGGACTCTCAGATATGTGGTATCGCGCTGAACAAAAGCTTTCCTGAAACATATCCGGTCTTTATTGCCCTGGACACAAGAGAGGTCGTAATCGATCTGGCCCGTTTCAGCACACCAGAAAAACTCCTTTTACTGGTGCTCAAGGACTGCGTCCTGCTTAAAAGAGGAATGCTCATATATCTGAATCATTTAACAGCGTACTTTACCAGGCTTACCGAATTCAAAAGAGAAGAATACACACTTTTCCGCTTAAATGTGATCAACGATATAAAGCTTGGCCTGGAAAAAAACCTTGAATACCTGAACAAAACTTATCTGGCTGCAATGGCAATGGGCAGTGACCACGAAGAGATACTTGGAAGGCTGGACATTGACGAATTAAGAAAAAGCATTGAGTCCGAATTATATATAGATCTCTTCAGTTCAGTGCTGTCTCTTGAGTCAGCAAACAGGTATCTGAGGGCCCTTAAAACCTTGGAAAAAAAGAGTTATAATAATTACAATACTATGGTCATGCTTTATCTTCAGAATCTTTAATGGCGGACTGCTTAATATGCAGCCGGATACTTGATTTTCTACGTTTTTATTTATACAGATCAGCGGTAAAAGCTTGCTCTTAGTTTGCATTGGCTTGTTGGATCTGGTTGTCGCCTAGACTGCCTGTGCCAATGATCTCAAGAATTGCAGGATAATACTCGGAATCAGCAAATCCGGTAAATCTCCAATCCTCTTCCTTGTCAGCATGAAACCAGATGATCCCGTCAAGCTCCCACTGGCCTGCAGTCGCAAAGGCTTCCCAGACCCAGGCCTGCCAGTCTCCGCCCTGGCGTACTGATGCGGTTTCAAAGACATACAATGGCTTGCCTGGGTTGATTTGTCTTAATTCCAGAAAAATATCCTGAAAGATCTCAGCAAAGGAAAGCCATCTGCTGCTCCAGCCATGTTCATCAATTGTCCTGGTCGTGCCCCAGTTATAACCATCCATACCCAGTATATCCACATAGTCGTCACCTGGGTAATAGTTCTGGGCTGTGTTCCAATATGCATGCGCATCGTATTTAGGACTTGGTACAGATTCATTATTGGGGCAAAAGGCAAATAAGGCATTCTCAGCACCCTGTTGTCTGAAAACCTCTACCACATGTCTGAAGAGCTTTGCATACCTCTTGGGACTTTCTGGCCCATATTCTTCAATGGTTCCACCCCAATGATATCTGGACAGATTCATCTCATGAGCGAATCGAACGATTACAGGTTTACCCATGTCTTTGATCCTGCCAGCAAAGTACTCGATGTACCCGTCATACCTGCCCCTGAGAATTTCATCAGCCGGTATCATGTGCTCTGTCATACCCTCATAGTACATGGGCTCCCAGGTAAGCACAGGAACTGCACCGAAATCATGCACATCCTTAAACGTCTGGGCAGGAAAATTGATTTGTTTTGGATCCTCAGGCCACTGCAGGAAGAAATTGATGAAAGTCACTGGCAGCCCCATGTCCATTTCTAGTTCATGAAAAAAAGAAGCTGATGTGGGCAAACCTTCCAAAGCCAGACCAAACAACACTTGACCCTTCTGATCAATCTGACCATCCCTGCACCCGGGAAGCAGAAAGAAAATCATCAGGAACACTGAAAGGATTCTAACCCGCCTGATATAAAGACTGACCATCAGAACGGCTCTCTTCAAGAGGATGATTAAAGTATACGGCTGCTGATAAAATCAGAAAGTGGTAAAAACACCAGAACGCATTAACACTTAAAGCCAGTATAAGCTCACGTTCAAAATAAATCCGCATTCCGGCCCAGACCATGGCCACTAAACATAGTGAAGCAAGGCCGATCTGTGCCCACAGGGCATACATGGGCAAAGCCAGGCTTCTGCCTTTGGGTGTGGTTTTAAATGTACCTCTGTATCCTAGCACAGCCAGAAAAGACGCTTTCATATAAACTGGAAAACAGATTGCCTGAAGGAGAACTCCGTTGATCACTTCAGAGACACTGTAGTGCCTCTGTCCCAGAGACCAGATGAACAGACTGAAAGTCAAAATAATGTACGGAACATAAAACACGAAATAAAGCTCTGGCCTGGCAAAATAGGTGGGAATGTTGAACAGGATAAACAGACAGGGTGAAATCACCAGAATCATCAAGACCCAGCCCACAAAATAATGTGTCCCGGAAAGCATGTATTCCCACCATTTATAAATTGGAAGCTCCAGCGGATTTCTCAGGAAACGGGCAATAATTGTCCTGAAAAGTCCTACAGTGCCCAAGGCCCAGCGAAACTGCTGCTTGAAGTATCCCCCCAGATCCTCAGGGCCATCTCCAAATGCGCTGACTCTGTTCAAGTACGCAGAACGCCATCCCTTAACATGGAATTTCAGGGATGTGGCAAAATCCTCAGTTACCGATGATTCGTCAAAGCCGCCTACATCTCTGAGGGCTTCTCGTCTGAATATTACATTTGTCCCGCAGCAGAACATGGCGTCCTGCATACTCTTGCCCTCACAAATGTACTCGTAAAAAACAGCCTGCTGAAGACCGGAAGCCCTGGCCACCCTGTTAAACTCGAAGTTACTGTAATACTGGGGGGTCTGGATGAAAGCCACGGTTGGATTGGCCTCCATCCGAGAGACAAGAGTTTCCACAAAATCAGGAAACGGATTTTGATCTGCGTCAAAGACAATAATATACTCTTCCTGACCGGGATTGACCTGCTGTGCCTGGTCAAAGGTCACAAACTCAAACCCTTCCGGAGGATTTCCGTCAAGAAAGCTTAAAAAGTCATTTATCATTCCCGCCTTGGCACCGCGCCACCTGCGTCGGAACAGATTGACGCCTATCCTTTTACACAGATCATTGATCTGCTCCCGATAAAGCCTGGCTTCTTCAGGATCCCAGCCTTTAAGATCATATCTGGTGTCGTCCAGAAAATATATGCTCTTGTTTGGGTAAGTAAGGTTGTAAAAACTGATCAGGGTATCTTCGACAACATGGAGCGGCTCCTTGTATGAAGAGACAATTATGGCCACAGGCGGGTACTCTGTCAGCTCCATGGACTTGAGCCGTTCTTCAGAACTGTCTTGCTGTTCTGCATTGACCACCCTGAACAGATTCAGAAAGTATCCAAAACCATGGGTCAGTACAAAGACCTGGGCCATAAGCAGAAAAAAACCAAATATTTTGTCATACCAGGCATAGTCAGCAATAATGAACAGTACAGTTCGTACCATCAGATACAGCACAATGGAAAGAAGCGTAACCGTAACCAGTATCAGCTTCGCTTTACTGAACAATGATCGTTTTGTTTTATCCATGTTCATCCTTAACTGCTCTTAAAACCTGAAAAACAGTCCCAACTCACCTGCCAGAGCTTGCCACTCCCTGGAATGGTGCCACATAGCCTGAGTCTGCACACCGAACCAGTCAGTAACTTCCCTTTGCCAAAGTCCCTTAACCTCGACTGAATCATTATTGTCCTTTTCAGTTCCCAAGGTAAGTTTCAACTCGTAAAAATGCTCTCTGGCGCCGCAAAAAAAAGCTTCAGCCAAATCATGGCGAAATGCAAAAGTAAGGGCTGCTCCCCAGTAATCCTGAGGAGTCCAGTACGGATGTTTGAAGTCATTCTTGATTGAGCACTGCACATTTGTTTCCGGACATGCCTGATATTCTTTGGACGTATCCCTGTACCGGGCCGAAAGAATAGTCTTGAACTGGCGGGGATGATCTGTGAATGCATAGCCAATTTCACCACCGTACTTATAGCCGTGATTGTTATCGTTGTAGTCAATATACTCGGCAACCAAACTCAGATCGAGCTTTCTTGAAGGGTATACATCCAGGTGAGCCTTGTACCGGTCTGAGTAAATACCTTGTGCCAGGGCCGTGACATTAGACATCTCCTGTCTTTTTTCATAGCCAACGGTCAGTGCAGCATAATTATCAAAGTTAACCCTCATATCCAGATATCCGGTGCTGATATCCTCAAGACTGACCTTAAAGGAATCCTCAGCAGCAGATCCTCCTGCCAAGTCTGAGAATCTTCTGACTTTAAGATCGCCATCATATGATTTATGAGTGATCCTGCCGGAAAAAATAATATCTGGACCTGTTACAACATCACCCTCCAGGCTGAGCCCTGAAGCGTGAACCATTCTTCCATATTTTTGTGGGGACTCCATGTATTTGTGAGTGATTAGCCTCAGACTGTGTCTGCAGAAAAATGGTACCTCCACTCCCAGATCAACGCTGTGCCAGGTCATTCTGGCCAGATCTCCGCGACCCTTCTCTTTCCAAAAGGCATATCCACCGAAAATTCTAGGGCTGGAACGGATCTTTTGCCTTTCCAGAGCCTTGCCAGCCTGCCCGTGAAGAGGCTCAAGCCGTAACAGCTGCTCATACACCTCCCTTTCCTGGTCGCAAAGACTTAGACTGCAATTTACCTGGGCCAGGTCAAACAAAGCTTCCTGGTTTCCCGGATCAAAGCTGGTCAGCCTCACAAGCTCGCGTCTTGCCGGAGCAAAACGCCTGTTCCAGACCAGATCCTTGGTCTTTTTTTCCAAAACAGCTCTTTTCTGGTTAATGTAAACAGGATTCAGGTCATGCTTGATTTGCTCAATATCTGAAACAATCTGTGCATCAAGGCCGGATGAATTTTCTTCATACCAGCCAATGAATTCTTCATAGCCTTTGACCACCAGACCCCGGTCTGCTGTTGCGGCAAGTGTTTCCACTGGCTTTGCAGGCAGATCACCCCCTGGCGATCTGACCATATTTTCAAGCCGCTGCAAAAGCATCTCATCCACTGATGGGGTATATATTCTCTGGTACAATTCGTTTCCCAGGCTGGCCATTTTACCCCAATATGCAGTCCTTGCGGCCTCCCTTAATACAGTTGCATTGTCAGGGTTCTGCAGAAGAAGAACATTGTAGGCAGCAATAGATTCCTGATATTGCCTTGACCAGGCCAACACCCTGGCCCGGGTCAGGCCAAGCTTATAGTTATCTGGAAATTCATTCGCCAGAAATCCAATTATATCAAGACTTTCTGTATACCGGCCCGTTGCTGGAAGAACTTTTGCCAAGCCAATTCGGGCCGGAAAAAACCTGTGATCTTGCACAAGAGCCGCCTCAAAACAGGTTGTTGCCTCACCAGAATATCCATATTTTGCCAGAGCATGGGCCAGATTCATTAGTCTGGAAGGATCATTTTCCATGTTCAGATAATGGTCCAGGAATCCAAATAGAGCAGATGGATTGTCCTTGTGCAGAATTACTTTAGCCAAAGCATATGCTTCTGAGTCAATCCCCACTTGGGACAGATAACCCGCTGCTTTTTCCCTGTCATTCTGTCGGATTTTAAGAAGAGCCAGCCCAATCAGCGCCTCAGACTTGAGTTGATTTTCACCCAGGGCCTTGGCAAACAATTGTTCCGACTCCTCAAACCGTCCAGACTCGTAATATGCCCTTGCTCCAGGAATAATCATTAATCTTTTCGGTCCATATTGAAACAAAAAATCGTTAGCATCCGCGGAAGCGCGGGCATAGTCTTTCTCCTGCAGACCAAGATTGATCTTTTCAGTCCAGGCTTGAAAATACGTTTCAGACCCTGTCAGGTTCAGCCGGATGACCCGGTCAAGCCAGGCCCGGCCTTCCACAAAACGCTGCTGAGCAATGAGGCTTTTGGACAGAACGAGCATGAGCTCAGGATTATCTGGATCATGATTGAGTGCCTCTCTGACAATGGTTTCTGAAGCATAATAATCTCCCCAGACCAGAGTCCGTTCAGCAAAAATCAGCCTGACCCTTTGCTTCTCAGCGCCGTCCAGAAGGTCAATGGCGGTTAGATACATATCCCTGGACCGGGCAAAGTGCCCCAGTGAAGATGCAATATCCGCCATTACAAGCCACGCATCAGGATCAAAGGGTCTGTTCCGGACATAATCCTCTGTCAGCTGTGTAACCCTGACTCGATTCCCCATTAAAGCTTCAAGACGGATCTGCAGCAGGTCAACTTCAGATGAATCAGCCTGGATTCTTCGCAGGTTGCTTATCAGCTGTTCAGCTTTCCTTAGACTGTCAAGGCTGCCATGTCTGATAAGCAACTCCGCCAAAATAAATCTGGCTTGCGAGTCTGAGATGGCTTCGCTGGCAGGGACAATGGAATCATCAATACCTTTTTTCTCATGCTGCATCCTTGCCGGTGCATGTACCGATGATTCTGAGGCGCGCACACCAGGCCGCGAACCACCAGAAAGAATCCTGTCCTCCAGGTAATATGCACGGAGTATCAAAGCTTCAGAAAACACTTCTGCAATCTTCTTTCTTAAATCATCGGCAGAACTGTACTGCCTGAACAGTCCAGCCCGCAGGGCAAAAAATGGGGGATGATCTTCAATTCTCAGCTTGTCAATGTCTTGGGGAAAGAAGTCAAGATATCTGTCCAGATTCTCTTCAGCTTTTTCTAGCAGTTCATAACTGCCGATCTGAACAGTAAAGTAAGGTGAGGGATCATCAGCCCAAGCCATACCTGGCATGATGCACCAGATCCATCCGGCGACAACCCATGGTTTCAGCCTGGTGAGCACAGATCCGCCCATAACCATCAATCCTCTAGGGTCCTTTCCAGCTCAATAATGGCCTCATCAAATCTTTCAGCCCAAACAAGGACCTGGGCGTACCTTCTCCGGACCTGAACATCGCTGGGCAGTTCATCCAGGATTATTTGATACTGGTTCAGGGAAGCATCGTAATCACCTTTCCAGCTGAGCACCTGGGCCAGCTTGAACCTGGTTCTGTGATCTCCAGGATTTTTCACCAGATGATCAAGATATATATCTGCTGCAGCAACATATTGGTTTCGAGCCAGGTAAATTTCTGCCATTTCCAGCCTGGCCTCAGGTGTCAAATCCTTAGTTGGGATCGATGAGAACACTTTTTCGGCTTCATCAGTATCTCCCTTCCAGAATAATACCCTGGCCAGCTCAATTTTTGCCTCAAGCTGGTCCGGCCTTTCTTTCAGAACTTTTCTGTACTGAATCTCAGACTCAGCATATCGCTCAGTATAACTGAGCAGCCTGGCAAGCTCCCACCTGGCCTGCCAGTCAGGAATCTCTTCAAGAAAAACTCCCTGCACAGCCCCGGTCATTCCTCTATCCTGTGCTGTCCAGCCCGGCAAAACAGCCAGTAGAAACACCGACCCCAATAGCATTCCCAGTATATTAAATATTTTCACCATCAATCTCCCAATGCTTGATAATATAAATCTATCGCCTGCGAAAATCGCTGATCTCTAGACAGGATCCGGGCCTTCCAGAGCAGGGCAGTTCGAAATTCAGGACGTTGCTCAAGAACCTTGGCCATGAACTCCAGGGCCATGTCTGTCTGGCCTGCAAGAGAATAGGCATCGGCCAGTTTGATCAACACATTCAAATCTTCAGGAACCATGCTGCTGAGATCGGCATAGGCAAGCAAGGCCCGATCATATTTTTCCAGAGCCATGTAGATATCACCAAGAAGATTGAGTTTTGCGGAATCAGCCCCTCCTGCAGTGATGGAACTTGCCATTTGCTGCGCAGCCTGATGATAGTCCTGCTTTAAAAAACTCTTTTCTGCCTGCCTGTACTTCACAATATCCTGGTTTACCATCATAAAAAACCAGGGAGTAGCAAGCAGCAATGTGCAGAGCAAAATGCCGTATAGCAGGTACTGACGACTTTTCTGAGTCAACAATTACTTACCCCGGTCAAATTCTTTCTTCATTATCAAATGATTGATTCCGTCCAAAGAAGAATACTCAACATGGTCCATAATCTCGTTAATCAATGGAATACCTCTGCCCCCTTCCTTTACTTCTTTAACATCCCTGCAAGTACTGAATCCTTTTTTATCCAGAAAGCCAGGGTCCATTTTTTGTCCCTGGTCCTGCACAGTCACCACCAGATCCTTTTCATTTATCTGCAGTTTAACTTTAATAAGATAACCGGTCTCTCCGCCATAGGCATGGCGAATGCTGTTGGAAACCGCCTCTGTCACTGCAAGATCCACCAGATAGATCAACTCCTGATCAGTAAAAAGTTCAGATAAAACCCCTTTGAGTGCGCATCCCATAAGACGGACATGGTTCTGACAAGAAGGGATTAAAAAGGTGATGTTTTTTCCTGTATGCAAATTTCACCTTGTTTCGGATAGTGATGACACAGCCTGACTTTCGCTGGCATGTATCTCAAATACCCCTTTGTCCAGCTTGGTTATGGAGAAAAGCTTGCCCACGTTTAGGTTTACTCCGAACACCACCATCCTTCCCTGTCTGGAAACTGTTTTTAATGTTGACAAAAGGGCTGATAAACCAGAGCTGTCCATAAACTCTACCTCACTGAGATCTACGGCAATCCTGACATGATTGCGATTAATGTAGTCTACCATGGCGCCCTTTAAAACAGATGCATTCCCGTAATCCACTCTTTTAGCTAAAGGCTTTACTATCAGAGCCTGACCTACTTGCCTGACTTCAATATCCACTTTTTCTCCCAGAATAACAGTTAATTAAGAAACATTCATCCAAAAGTACGATCATGAGCTGCAACTAGACCCCTGACCAGGAGAGCTGTCTGATCGTCTAAAATGCCGACCATTCCTGGAGCTTCCCGGGCCACCCTTGCCGGCAGCTCGCCAACCTTAAAAGAATCTTCACCAAGCAGCCTGGAGCACAAATCACGAAAGGGCTCAAAACCGAACATTTCCAGCCCCTGGACAAGGCATTCATAAACACCGTCAGTGTACATCAGAAAAGTCCAGTCACCTTGAACCGAGATCTGGCCTTGTTCGTACTCACCATCAAAAACTCCAATTAAAGGGCCGGTCGGTTCGATCTCCTGAAAGCCCTGTTCGTCAAGAAAAAACGCGGGACAATGTCCGGCATTTACATATTCAATTCTCCTTGCTTCAGCATCAATATCCGCTATGAACAGGGTGATGAAGTCACCCTGATCGCCAAGGGTCTGCCTGACCTGATTGTTGAGGCTGTTGACCAGTGTGGGCAAAGATACTTGTCTGAACTGGTCAATATGAAAAAAAGTTCTGACCATGGCCATAATAAAGGCTGATCTGGCACCATGTCCTGAAACGTCTGCAACAATACACCTGAGTCCGCCCTGTTCCAGGGGGACATAATCGTAATAGTCTCCACTGGCCAGCCCGGAAGGGATGTATACTCCTTGAGCAAACAAGCAATTGGAGACAAACGGACTGGAGGGGAGGATCAGGGCTTGCAGCTCATTCATAGCCTGAAGCTCGTAAGATAGGTCGGCATGAGCTCTTTGCAGATCCCTTTTTACCTGAAGAAGTTCCAGATGAGTCTTGACTCTAGCCCTGATAATCGGGGCCTGGTATGGCTTTATGATATAGTCTACCGCCCCCAGCCCCAACCCTAAAGTTTCATCCTCTACCGTAGCC
Organism: Desulfonatronovibrio hydrogenovorans DSM 9292; assembly: GCF_000686525.1. NCBI lineage: Bacteria > Pseudomonadati > Thermodesulfobacteriota > Desulfovibrionia > Desulfovibrionales > Desulfonatronovibrionaceae > Desulfonatronovibrio > Desulfonatronovibrio hydrogenovorans. The sequence continues at coordinate 216,355 of NZ_JMKT01000011.1, read as the reverse complement.
ATGGCTGTCACAAATATCACCGGAATCTCAGCAGTGCGTGGTTCTGACTTAAGTATTCTGCAAACCTCGTATCCGTCCATACCCGGCATCATTATGTCCAGCAGAATCAGGTCCGGCTGCGGGTCTTGCTGAACAACCTCTAAGGCCTGAGATCCGCTTTTGGCGACAAGCACCTGGTAGTCCTTTTCCAGAATTTTTCCCAAAACATTCAGGTTCAACGGTGAATCATCAACAACGAGCAGTGTTGGCTGAGGCTTTGGTTTATCATTCATCTCGGCTCACCTGGAAGTTTTGCTGGAAAAGTTTTTCAAACTCCTGCAAACTTTTTTCAGCTTCCTTGAATTCGAACTCCAAGATGCTGTTGCCAAGCTGGTCAACAACCGAAGCATAAACCCCATATCCAAAGTTTTCCTGAAAAAAACTGACGATACTTGTTGCCTCTAAACTGTGCTGCCTTAAACTGTCTTTCAAAGCAGTAATATTCTCAAGCACTTCTGACAACACTGGTCCACTGGATTCCCTTAGTGGTCTTAATTTCTCTATGGGAATAAGCTCAAGACCGGATGCAATCTCTTCCAGAGCATTTGCAATTTCCTGGATCTTAGCTGTCGCAGATCTACCCCTTTGCATCGAATCCTCAAACTCCTTACAGGCATCAAACAGCCTTTTGGCTGAAATATTTCCAGAGACGCCCTTTAAGGCATGCACCAGTTTTCCAGCCTCTTCAGTATCGCTGGAAACCAGGTACTCTCGTAGCTTTGCAGGAAGGTCTGAATAGTCAGTGACTGTACTGTGAATCAACTTGGCAAAAAGCAAAGCGTTCCCTCCAAGCCTAGCCAGCCCACTTGAAACGTCTATCCCGGGCAATTCATCGGGAAATTGAATCCCTGTCGACCCACTATCGGCTTGAGTAAAATGGTCACCCTGTGCTGCCTGCCCTGTCCACTTCTGAATTGTAAGATACAATAAACCCTGGTCTATTGGCTTGCCAAGGTGATCATTCATGCCCGCAGCCAGACTTTTTTCCCGATCCTCGGTCATAGCTGCAGCAGTCATGGCAACTATGGGCAGACTCGAGCTAATTTCCCTGATGGCTGCAGTAGCTTCAAAGCCATCCATTTCTGGCATTTGAATATCCATAAGCACTAAGTCAAAACTCTGTTTTTTTACCTCTTGCACTGCCTGCCTGCCATTCTGCACTACATGGACTTCAATCCCGGCCTGTTCAAGAATTTCCCTGGCCACCTGCTGATTAATCTCATTATCTTCGGCCAGCAAAACCCTGATTCCTTTAAAAAACAGTCCAGACCTGGCTTTATCAGACTCCAGAGATGTACCAATGTTCTGGCCATACCCTACACCAATAATGACGTTGAATAAAGCTGAAGAAGTGACTGGTTTGACCAAAAATACATCCAGATCATAGCCTGCTGCTTGTTCCATAACTTCTTCCTTGTTACCGAACGAAGTCAGTATTATACAGGGTTGCCTGCCCAGACCAAACTCCTGTTCTGCCTGGCGAATAAGCCGACCTGTCTGGATGCCGCTCTGATCTGGAAGATCCCAGTCAATAACAATATAATCGTAACCCCTTTCATGGTTCGCCAGGTCTTTTACCCTCTGCAAGGCCTCTTGACCTGAGGCTGCTTCATGAAAATTAAACCCCCAGGACGCAAACATCTCCTTCAGAATCTTTCTTGATTTGCTGATATGGTCCACCACCAGAACCCTGCACTCGGTCAGATCGCAGGAGTCAAATCTGTACTCCCTGTCATCAGATATTCCCAAACGGGCCGTAAATGAAAACACACTTCCCTTGTCTGATTCACTCTTGATCTGGATGCTGCCCCCCATCATGGTCACCAAATGCTGGCTGATGGTCAGCCCTAGGCCAGTCCCTCCATATTTACGGGTAGTTGAAGTATCTGCTTGGGAAAATGCCTGGAAAAGTTTTTCCTGTTCATCCTTGCTCAGACCGATCCCGGTATCCCTGATTTCGAATCTTAAGACAGCACGATTATTATGTCTGCTTTCAACTCTCACTCTGACTTCAATCTCACCTTCATGGGTGAACTTAACTGCGTTACTCATGAGGTTGGTCAAAACCTGTTTCAAACGCAGTGAGTCTCCAACAAGTATTCTGGGCACATCAGGCATGACCCGAAAATAAACCTCCAGACCCTTGGATTCGATGCTTTCATGAAACAAAACTGAAACCTGCTCTATAATACGATCAAGATTAAATTCGTGTTCATCCAGATCCATCTTGCCAGCTTCAATCTTAGAGTAGTCCAGGATATCATTGATTATTCCCAGAAGCATTTTTGAAGAACTCTCAATTTTGCTCAGATAATCCTTTTGCCTTGGATTCAGGTCAGTCCTTAGTGCCAGCTGACTAAGACCTATGACAGCATTCATGGGCGTACGAATTTCATGGCTCATATTGGCCAGAAATTCGCTTTTTGATTTACTGGCGGCTTCTGCTGCCTGACGGGCCTTTTCAGTTTCCTCCCTGGCCTTTATTCGATCGCTGATATCCCGCAAGCTGCCAACAGCATGCCACTCACCGTCAAGATCAAACGCAGCAACTGATCTTTCTACGTCAATCCACTCTCCATCCTTGCGTCTGGCCTTGAACTCCAAAACATTATCAATTACTGGTCCTCTGCCGGATTCAGCAAACTCTTTCATCCCGCTGACAAGCTTCTTAAACTCATGTTCGTCAGCCACCAGCTTATGAACATCCTGGCCCATGGCTTCTTTTTCCGAATAACCAAAGAGCTTTTCAGCAGCCAGGTTCCAGAATGTAACCGTGCCTTTGGAGTCAACCATGATCAAGGCATCCAGGGAAGCCTGGGTCATGGTTCGAATTTGCTTTTCACTGCGCAAAATTGCTTCTTCAAATTGCTTACGCTCAGTAATGTCCTGGATAATGCACCAGATCATTTCCCGGCCTGAACTGTCCTTGATGAGCATCCCGTTCAAAAGAACAGGGTACCGTTGACCGTTCTTACTGATGTATTCCTTTTCATAAGGTCCAAAATATCCGGTTTCCCTGAGCTGTCTGATCTGTTCCATCTCCTGGGGCTCATATTCTTTGGGAGTAAGATCCCAATAACTCAACTTCAGGAATTCATCTTCATTATATCCTGTGCTCTCCAGCAGGGACCTGTTGAAATCCAGCCATTGTCCAGTAGCCATATCGTTGAGACCAATGCCTATGGGAGACATTTCAAAAAGTCCCCTGAACTTAAGCTCATTGTCTTCAAGGTGTTTTCTGGCCTCAATCTCTGCTGTAATATCAAGACCTGCTCCCCTGTATCCAGAAAATTCACCTTCATCGTTAAAAACAGGTACTTTGGTCACCCTCTGCCAGACAATGCTTCCATCCGGACGCATAATCTTATGCTCCAGGCTGGAAAAAGATTCCCTGCTCTCAGCCTTTCTTGAAAAAAAATCAGCAACCTCCCTGCCATCCTCCTTGTCAATAAAATCATACGGTGATTTTCCAATTATCTTATCCAGGGGCCTTCCCAGGACATCGCATATCTTGTCAGTGGCAAAAATATAAACCCCGCCAGCATTGGTTTCCCATATGTATTCACCAGCGGCTGAGGAGACATCCCTGAAACGCTGCTCACTTAAGCGCAGGGCCTTTTCCGTTTCAATCCTGTCTGTAATATCCCTGGCCGCTGCATATATAAGATTTCCATGGGGATGAGAACGCCACTCAATATACTTATAGTTGCCCCTTTTATCCTTGTAACGATTGACAAAGTTGAGAACATTACTGTTGTCTTTAAGTCGGGACATTGACTTTACAGTGCCTGCAATATCATCAGGGTGGACAAAATCCAGAAAATGTCTGCCTTCCAAATCCTGAACCGTGTACCCCAGTACGTCTTCCCAAGCCTTGTTCAGCTTTATAAATCTACCCTGAAGATCAGCAATACACAAAAGATCCAGGGAAACATTGAAAAAACCTTCCAGCTCTTTTGTTTTACTGGCCAGTTTTTCCTGGATCACCTTTTGTTCTGAAATATCAGTTATAAAACCGTGCCATAAAACAGAACCATCATTCTCTTTCATTGGCAATGCACTGCCCATGAGCCACTTTTCTTGACCGTCCCTGCTAAGAACCCGGTACTCAGTTTTCCAGGGTTCCAGGGTTTCTGCTGATAATTTTATTGAGGATGACACTCTGTCCAAGTCGTCAGGATGCAGGGTCTTAAATACCGCAGAAGCATCCGCCTCAACCTCATGGGGTTCAACACCGTAAATACTTTTCATGCCTCTGCTGGAATAGGGAAAACAGGAAGTTCCGTCAGGATTGAGCTTATATTGATAAACCACCCCCGGGATCTGGGATGATATCATTTCCAACTTTCTATGCACTTCATCGGCCTTGCTCTGGGCAATCTTTGTTTCTGTAAGATCCCTGAAATGAGCAAGGAGGACTTTGTTTTCCTCCAGCTCCGCCAGGATTACCGTGACCAGCACATTTATCAGTTCTCCAGACTTGGTCCGGTGCAGGGTTTCAAAGTCATCCCGCCCATTTTTCATGATATTCTGAACATGAGCCTCAATGTCTTCCTTGCTCTCGTTGGCTTCATAGTCTGATATGGACAGGGCTGCGAACTCCTCCCGAGTGTAGCCAAGGTTTTCGTGAGCTGCTGTATTGAATTCGATGGGAAGTGTACTTTTCGGATCGATGAGAACGATTCCGTCCGGGGACAGGTGAAAAATCTTTTTGTATATGTGATCTGTGACCATATAATCTCCAGGGTCGGGCAAAATGAAAAAAAACTGCGGCGGCTGGTTATGCAGCAGCACCTTACTGATTATAACTCAAGAATACTGACGTATTAGATCATATTCCAGAATGAACCTGATTGCGGCCGCTTTTTTTGGCCTTGTACAGTGCCTTATCAGCTGTCAGCTTAAGATGTTCTGGATTATTCATTGCCGACTCACTGGAGTGAGTGGCCGCTCCAAGACTAATGGTCACCACCGGAGCGATGCTGGAATACTCGTGCACGATGGCTGTCTCAAAAATAGCCTGTCTCAAATGTTCTGCAACATGGACAGCTCCTTGAGGGTCAGTCTCAGGCAGCAAAACAACAAATTCTTCTCCTCCATATCGAGCCAGCATATCCATGGGGCGTGCCAGGGACTGTGACAACACTCTTGCTACCCTCCGCAGGCACTCGTCACCTGCCCCATGACCATAGTTGTCATTATAGGCCTTGAAGTGATCAATATCCAACATTACAAGAGACAGGGGCAGAGCGTTTCTCTGAGAACGTGCCCATTCCTTTTCAAGTTGTTCATCAAATGAACGACGATTAGGAATATCAGTCAGACCATCACGCATAGAAAGCCTCTCCAAAGTGTCAGTTTTTATCTTCAGATTCATGTGGTTTCTTAGTCTGGCCCTGACAATCATTGGGTTGAAAGGCTTGGAAATATAGTCAACCGCACCGAGGCTGAACCCCAACTCTTCATCTTCTGCCGAGTCTCTTGCAGTTACAAACACAACAGGAATATTATTGGTCTGTTCATTGGCCTTGAGTCTCCGGCAGACTTCATACCCGTCCATTCCAGGCATCTCAATGTCCAAGAGGATCAGATCTATCTCATCATCTGTACTGACGATCTCCAGGGCACTTTCGCCCCTTGTAGCAACTTTGACACTATACTCAGCTTTCACAATGTTGGCTAAAGCATGGATATTGGCAGGCTGATCATCAACAATCAATACTGTTCGGTTTTCTTCAAAAAGACTAGACTTCATTTGATTTCTGGTCCTGTAATGCTGGCCAAATCCTGCAGCATATATTTTTTTTGAATTACTATTCAAATTGTTTTTTCAATAATGTGCAAGCACAAAAATGGAACTTATTAAGTGGTTATTATACTTTTGCCACAACCAGCTGTTCATGGCTTCAGAAAAAGATCATCAACATCAAATGTGTAACCGCTGCTCACTTTTTAAATATCCACATGCAACGTCTGGGAACCAACAAAAAAACAGGGGGCAGGTCGGAAAACAATTTGTACAAATTCCCGGTTTAACGTAGATTTATTCATATGGTCTTAAATATTTATCCTGGATTCTTTCCCTTGAATAGTCAATCCGTTCAAAAACAACTGGCAACCCATCACAAGGCCTCCCGTAAAGAAATTTTCGGATGGGCCATGTTCGACTTTGCCAATCAGGCTTACACTACCCTGATTATTACTGTAATTTTCGGGGTGGTCTTTACCAGGGTCATTGTTGGAGACGGGCCGGATTTCAGGCTGGGCAATCTGCTCTGGAGCCTGTCTTTATGCTTGAGCTACGCCCTGGTGGTTTTCCTGGCTCCGGTCTGCGGGGCCATCATGGACCATGCCGGGGCCAAGAAAAAATTCCTCTTTGCCAGTTATGTGCTCACGATCATCTCCACAGCCTGCCTCTATTTCATCATGCCCGGGATGATCGTTCTTGGCATGGCCCTGATCATCATCTCCAATTTTGCCTACTCCATGGGTGAACCATTCATTGCCGGGTTTCTGCCGGAGCTGGGACCTCCGGAATCCCTGGGCAAGATATCCGGTTTTGGCTGGGCCCTGGGCTATGTCGGTGGCCTGTTTTCTACCGGCATAGTTCTTCTGGGACTGGGAGGGATTACTGAAAGTAATTTTGACAATTTACGCCTGACAGGTCCGCTGGCCGCCATATTTTTCATGCTGGGCGCGGTGCCAACTTTTTTATGGCTCAAGGAAAGAAGGACCGCTCAAAAACTGAACAAACCGATTGCATACATAAGATCCGGATATCAGCGCATCCGTTCAACCATCAGTGATCTTCCGGCCTACAGGGATCTGGCAGTCTTCCTGGTTTCCCTGTTCTTTGCCATGGCCGGACTGTATATCATTATCAGCTTCACCTTTATTTACGGCGACCAGATCATCGGATGGGAACCCAGGTTTCAGATGCTCATGTTTGTCCTGACCCAGCTTACCGCTGCCTTTGGTGCCCTGCTGTTCGGTTTCCTGCAGGACAGAATCGGGGCCAAAACTACCTTTAACATCACCTTGGGGTTGTGGATCGTATCCATCGTCATGATTTATTTCACCCCGATAATTACTTCTGAAGTCAACAAAATGCTCGGGCTTGAACTTGAACCCCAGCACACCTTTCTTCTGGTGGGCTGTCTGGCCGGAACCGGGTTGGGGTCGGTCCAGTCCTGTGCCAGAACCATGGTCGGCATGTTCACCCCTCAAAACAGAGGAGCTGAATTTTTTGGATTCTGGGGCATGGCCACCAAGCTGGCCGCCATCTTCGGCATCCTGGGCCTGGGCATACTTCAAACCTTGGTCGGACTTCAGTCAGCCGTGCTTCTCTGTCTGCTCTTTTTCGGCCTGGCTCTGACTGCAAACTTCTTTGTCAACGAACAAAGAGGCCGACAGGCGGCTACAGACAACAGCCTGTAATCTTGGGCAGGGTCCTTAAATATTATGGACTTGATCCTGCTTGAACACCCGGTTAGTTTATGCCTGGCAGATTACCAAAGACTTGCAGCGGATCCATAACCCCAGATCAATCCTCAACCGGAAAGTTAATTGAACTCCGACCAGTCCAGCCATACATCATCAAGGGCCATGGCCCGCAACGCCTTTGTTGTGGGCGGTGCTACTTTTCTGAGCAGGATCCTGGGATTTGCCCGGGACCTGATCATTGCCTTTGCCCTGGGAGCCGGACCCATTGCTGACGCTTTTTTTGTAGCTTTTCGGCTTCCCAACCTGCTGAGGCGTCTTTTTGCAGAAGGTTCCCTGACCATGGCCTTTGTGCCGGTCTTCACCAAGATCAAACATTCCCAGGGTACAGAAGAAGCTTATGCCCTTGCCAGGTCCGTTCAAATCTGGCTTCTGATGATTGTCGGACTGATCACCCTGGCAGCCCTTGTTTTTGCAGGCCCCATCACCGGCATTATTGCCCCTGGATTTAAAAGCAGTCCGGAAATTTTTGACCTAACCGTCACCCTGGTAAGAATCTGCTTCCCATACATACTGTTCATCTCCTCAGTGGCTTTATGCATGGGAATCTTAAATTCCATGAACCACTTCTTTGCCCCTGCTGCAGCCCCGGCCCTGATGAACCTGACCCTCATCGGATTTGCCCTGGCTGCCTACCTGAGCGGTGGAAACGTAGCCCTTTACCTGTCCATCGGCGTTTTTGTTTCCGGAATTGTCCAATGGTACTTTCAGTACCCCTTTTTACGGAACATCAACTTTTCCTGGAAAGGGGACTATTCTCTGAAACACCCCGGGGTACTCAGGATAGGCAAGTTGATGCTCCCTACAGTCCTTGGAGCGGCTGTTTATCAGTTAAACATCCTCATCGGCACGGTCCTGGCATCATTTTTGGCTGCCGGGTCCATATCCTATCTCTACTATGCCGACCGTCTGGTCCAGTTTCCTCTGGGGGTTTTTGCAGTAGCCATCAGCACGGTTGCCCTGCCCTCTTTGTCCGTTTTGGCCGGAAAAGGAGACATGGAAGGATTCAAAAGAACACTTAATACCTCTCTGGGCCTAACCCTTTTTATTGCCCTGCCTTCTACAGCCGGCCTCATCGGCTTGAGCCACCCGCTTATTGATGTGATTTTCGGCAGAGGTGAATTCACTGTGCAGGCGGTTCATGCTACATCCCTGGCCCTGGTGGGGTATGCTGCTGGCCTGCCGGCCTTTTCCTGCGTACGCCCGCTGGTTTCAGCATTTTACGCTCTGGAAGACACCAGAACCCCGGTCAAAATCGCCGTCCTGAGTCTGATAGTTAATATCGGCCTGGGAATCCTCCTGATGCAGAAGCTTGACCATTTCGGACTGGCCCTGGCAGCCAGCATTTCTTCATGGGTCAACGTAATCCTGCTGGGGCTGGCCTTGAAAAGAAAAACCGGACAATGGCTGACTGGCAGTTCTGATCTCTGGAAAATGGCTGCAGCAAGTTCTGTTTTACTTTTTGGAACAAAGTATTTATCAGTAACCCCCTGGATGGCCATCGCCCTGATCCCGGCTTGGGGGGCATTTTACTTTGCCCTGGCCATGGCCCTGAAGCTTCCCCAGGCTTTGATCATCTCAAGGCTGCTGCCTGTAAAAAGAAACCCTTAAACATCATAAGTGTAAAAAAATGCCTGAATTCAAGCCACTGAACTTTTTTCGATACAACTGGTCCCATTCCCGAATCAAGCCTGACCAGGTGATATCTCCTCCTTATGACGTGCTGTCGCCTGATGATAAGAACAAGCTGGCTGGTGAACCATTTAATGTGGTCCACGTGGATTCCCCTTCCTCTTACCAGGCTGCTGCCCACACCTTGACCGACTGGGTCAAAAACAAAATTTTGATCCCTGACCAGCATGAATCCTTTTATGTCATGGCCACTGATTATCAGGCCGGCAATTCATCCAGGACCAGATGGGGTGTTTTTGGCGGTCTCAGACTGCACCCTTTTGAAGACCGGGTGGTCTTTCCTCATGAACAGACCTACTCTAAAGCTAAAGATGACCGCCTGAATCTGATGAAGACCACCCAGGCTCAGCTGAGTCCCATCTTTGCTGTTTATGATGATCCTGCCCTGGTTCTGGAGGATATAGGACAGGCCTGCCTGAACCAGGAGCCCATGATAACCTTTAACCAGGAGCATGGAGTAAAAAACAGGCTGTGGAGAGTACCAGACCAACACAACCAGTCTATCCAAAACCTGGTGTTGAGTAAGAAGGTTTTCATAGCTGACGGACACCACCGGTATGAAACTGCCCTGAATTATCAGCAGTCCATGGGCCGGGAAGCCAATGCTCCCTGGAACCATGTTTTCATTTATTTAAGCAATATTTCTTCTCCAGGATTGGAAATATTCCCCTACCACCGGATTGTTTCCCGAAATAGGTCCTTTGAATGGGAAAAAATCAAAAACCAGGCCAAAAGTATTTTTACTACCTCTCCTGTTTCCGGGCCTGAATCATTGTCCGCCCTGACCCGTCCAGAGGCTTTTGTCCTTTATGAAAACCGGAAATTTACTCTTTTCACCCCGCTTGAAGAGTCAGCCGATATCTTCTCCCGGATCGGTGCACATGTCCTGGATAAACTTTTCTTACGCCAGGCCATGAGGTTGAGTGATAAGGACCTGTCCTCCGGAGAATTCCTCAGCTACACCCATGACCAGAATCAATGCATTGAACTGGTCAATTCAGGACAGGCCCAGGCTGCCTTTCTACTTAAGCCCGTGCCTATGGATATCCTGGGGCAAGTCTGTGAAACCGGCCAGGTCATGCCCCGAAAATCCACTTACTTTTTCCCCAAACTGCCCACCGGGGTTCTTTTCCACCTCTGGTAGAGGCAAGAAATGCTCAACAGCCAGCCCGCCCATCCTCAGTTTTTGTTCCCGCGCGGACTGTCCCAGCCTGAGCAAGGATTTCGCTTCTCAACTGACTCCTTGCTTTTATCCACATTCATAACTCCAGGAAATTCAAGCAAAGTAGCTGACCTGGGCTGTGGCTGTGCAGTCATCGGTCTAGGCCTGATTCTTGCCAACCCGGGCAAGAAAATCCAGGTATTGGGACTGGATAAAAGCCCGGAAATGATCAGGCATGCCCGGATAAACATCGCCCGATTAGGACTGGATGATTGCTGCAGTGCTCTGGAGAAGGATGTTTCCGAGGTTGTAAAAAGTGATCTGTATCCTGAAAGCTTTGATCTGGTTTTGCTGAATCCCCCCTACAGAGATCCAGGGTCAGGCAGAATGCCGGCAGATGAGTCCAGAAAAGCCGCTTCTTTTTGCACTGCCAATGAGCTGGGGTTATTTTTTGAGGCAGCCGGTTATCTTCTGAAAAGAAAATCCCGGCTGGGAGTGGTCTTTGCTGGAGAGCAGCTGGACATGCTCCTCAGCTCCATGGGACAAAAAAGACTTATACCCAAAAGGATGATCCCGGTTTACGGTACAATAAAAAAAAGGGCATCACTGGTTCTGGTGGAAGCCATCAAGGATGGGGGAGCAGGCCTTAAGATATTACCTCCCCTTGTCCTTTACAATCAGGACAACACCCTGACAGACAGGGCTCTTGAGTTCTGTCCTTTTCTGGGATGCAACTCTCGCAGGTAGGTTTTTATTTGATTCTGACCGAATCCGGTAGGGGTTCAGTTAAGTCTTAACAGCAGACAATGTCCGGACATGTTCCCTGGCCATTCTTTTTAAAGTCCAGGTATATCCTTGCAGCCCGGACAAAATTACTCGCCCATCCCCTAGCTCCGAACGAGTGGATATGGGTGTAGCCGGCAAGGACATTTCTATAGACAAGCCCGTCAAGTCCTTTGTCAATGCCCACTCCCCTTTGAAGTTGAAAGCAGAAATCCAGACCCTCTGGAACAGGAATGCACCTGGAATAGTGAAACTCGTGCCCGGTTATCCTGGTCCCCACCGGAAAAAATGGATTCTGTCTGACCACAATGGCCTGGACATATCCGTGTCCCTGGGGCCTGGGAAAGAGTTTGGTCCGAAGCGGGAGGATACCGCTCATGGAAAAGCACCGGTTTTCATACTCCAGGCTTTCAGCCAGATACATAAAGCCGCCGCATTCGGCATAAATTGGCAATCCTTCCTGGGCCAGGATTTTTAACCTGCTTCTTACCGGATTGTTTTCGTCCAATGCCTGGGCCATGGTTTCCGGAAATCCACCGCCCAGGTAAAGACCGTGAATTTCAGGCCAGGAACCTTTGCACAGCAGGCTCAAATCTACCAGTTTTGCCCCATGTCTTTCCAGATCATCCAGGTTTTCCTGATAGTAGAACCACAAGGCTTTATCTCTGACCACTCCGATGGTTGGTCCTGGCCTGGGCGAAGATATTTCAGGAACTTTTTCCAGGACATCATCTTTTACCGGGGGGGCCTGACTTGCAGCTTCAAAAACCTTATCCAGGTCAACGCATTCTGAGACGACCCTGCATATCTGGTCAAAAATACCTTCCTGGCCTTGATGTTCCTGATCAGATATCAGCCCCATGTGTCGTTCGGGTATGGGGTTTGCTGCCAGTTTGGGCAGTGCCCCCAGGACCGGAATGTCAGTATATCTTTCAATGGAGGAACGGGTAATGGTTCTGTGCCTTTCTCCGGCTGTTCGGTTGAGAATGACTCCGGCCATATTCAGGTCTTTTTCAAACATCCGGCAACCAAGTACCACTGCTGCTGATGTCCTGGTCATCTTTGTGCAGTCCATGACCAGCACCACAGGACACTCCAGAATCCTGGCCAGCTCAGCAGTGGAGTAAGATCCCTGGACGTCTTTACCGTCAAACAGGCCCCTGTTACCTTCGATAAGAGCCAGGTCAAAATCACCGGCATAGGACCAGAACAATGATTTAACTTTTTGGGTGGGAAATAAGAAAGGGTCCAGATTAGACGTATTATGTCCTGTTGCCAGGGATAGCCATTTGGCGTCTATATAATCTGGGCCCTTCTTAAAAGGCTTAACTTTCAGACCTTTCTGGGTGAAAAGCCTGCAAAGCGCTAGTGAAACTATTGTTTTTCCTGACCCGCCTTTGAGGCCTGCCAGGGTAATCCTGGGAAAATTCAGAAAGTTATCAGTCTGCTGTTCCACAAAGGGATCTTATGGAAAAACTGATAAACAGTCTAGCCTTCTTCAGTCTTGCCGGCATCTTTCATGCCGTACATGGTTGTGCTGCCGCTGGACCAGAAAACAAGCTTTCCTTCTTGAACCAGTGCTGTGAGGAGTTTTTTGACTTCCCTGGACTTCATATCCGGGAAAAGCTTGGTAAAATCATTGAAGTAAAATTTAGTTTTTGACTTTGACTTGGATTCCAGGAAATTAACAATCTCCTGTTTTGCAGCTTCTTGATCCATATCCACCTCATCCTTTGTTTTAGGCGCCGCCTTTCCAGGCGGCGCCGTACTGGTTAAAAACCCCAACTAGAACTTGAAGTTGGTTGTCTGTCTCCAGGTATAGTAAGCTGGATCACGGAAATCGTCAATCAGGTGATGGGTGAACTCGAGGTCACAAGCCTCAAAGAAACGCTCCCACCCAATCCGTTCAGCCCAGTCACCAACGCGCTCGTACTTGCGGGCACCCTTGGCATAGGCTTCAACGATCTGGCGAACAACCTTGACCAGTGTTGGCCAGCGGGGTGTTTCATTGGGAATAAAGGCTACTACAACCTTGGAGAACTTGGGATTGGAGATCCGGTTGGAAACCTTTCCTCCAGCCATAATTACCAGTCCGTCACCTTCGCCATCAGTCAGGGGCAAGGCAGGACACATGGTGTAGCAGTTACCGCAGAACATGCAGCGCTCGTTTTTGATTGCAACAGTCTTAACGGTCTTGTCCTCGCCGGTCTTGGGATCCTTGATGGTGGTCTTGGAAGGCCTGATGGCCGCTGTTGGACATGATGAAACTGCCAGAGGAATTTCACACAGGTTTTCCAGGTTCTCATGGTCAATGATGGGGGGCTTGCGGTGATAACCCAGGATGGCGATATCAGAGCAATGCACAGCACCGCACATGTTCAGGCAGCAGGCCATGGAGATTCTCAACTGGGCCGGAAGCCTCATCTGCTGGAATTCTTCAAACAGATCGTCCAGAACAACCTTGACCGTACCGGAAGCATCAGAAGCCGGGGTGTGGCAGTGGATCCAGCCCTGGGTGTGGACAATATTGGTCACACCAGCACCAGTTCCACCCACAGGAAACTTGAAGCTTCCGCCGGGATGCTTGCGGGAGGCCAGATCTTCCTTCAAAGGAGCGATCTTGTCCTTGCTGTCCACCATGAACTCAACATTGTTCCTGGTGGTGAAGCGGACGTAGCCGTCGCAGTGTTTGTCTGCAATATCACAAATTTCGCGGATGGTCTCAACGCTCAAGAGCCTGGGAGAGCCAGCGCGAACTGTGTATACTTCTTCTCCACTCTCGGCCTTGTGCATAAGAATGCCGGGCTCAAGAATTTCGTGCCAGAGCCATTTGCCTTTGTTATTCTTGATAACAGGAGGCAAAAACTCTGAATAATGTCTTGGGCCGATATCGGAAATCCTGTTTTCCATCGGCTTGTCTGGATTGTATCCTGATGATATAAAAGCCATTTCTTACCTCCCTTATTTCTGGTGACGTGATCTGTAGTCTGCGATGTCGCGGTCCCATCCGCCGGGTACTTCTTCTTCCTTCCAGAAGATATACGGATTGGTCCTGGGTTCCTGCACATGCTGGGGCATAGGCGGAATACCGGTCACTTCGAGCAGCCTCTGGAAGCCCATTCTCTTCATGGTCTCACCAATGCGCTCACGGTTCTTGCCTTCTTCCATCCACCAATCCCAGATGTTTTCAATGACTTCCTTGATCTCATCATAAGGCTCTTCGGCCTTGATGAAGGGAACAAGCAGAGAGCCCATCTGAGCACCATCCAGGATCGGGGCCTTGGCACCGACCAGAATGGACAGACCACGGTCATTACCAATGCGCAGGGCTCTGGGCATGACGTTCAGACAATGCATGCAGCGGGTACATTCCTTGTCATTGATCTTCAGCTTGCCATCTTCCATCCACATGCACTCGGTGGGACACAGATCAATGACCTCTTTCTGCAGATCAAAAGGACCCCAGTCCTTGCCGGCATGGGCTCCACCGTTGGGGGAGATTTCCCCGCCGGCATAGGCAGCCACTGCTTCCTGATCAATGCGGATTTCATCACGCCAGGTTCCGATAAAGGAGAGGTCAGAACGGGCAATAGAAGCTACGCATCCGTTGGGGCAGGCATCAAATTTGAACTTGAACTTGTAGGGGAAGGCCGGCCTGTGCAGCTCATCCTGGTATTCCATCGTCAGCTGATAGCACAGCTCCTGAGAATCATAACAGGCCCACTCACACCTGGACTCGCCAAGGCAGCACTCAGGGGTACGCAGGTTTGAGCCGGAGCCGCCAAGGTCCTGGTTCAGGTTATGGGTCAGCTCAAAAAAGATTTCCTCAAGCTGCTCGGTCCTTGTGCCCAGGAAAACGATGTCCCCGGTTGAACCGTGCATGTTGGTCAGACCGCTGCCGCGGAAATCCCAGAGATCGCACAGCTGGCGCAGGAAGTCAGCCTTATAGTACTTGGCTGCAGGCTGGTTAACACGGACAGTGTGAAAGTGAGCAACGCCAGGGAACATCTGAGGCTGGTCGCAGTACCTTCCGATAACTCCGCCGCCGTATCCGAAGACTCCAACGATCCCGCCATGCTTCCAGTGAACTTCGCCTTCTTTATATGAAAGCTCCAGAACACCAAGAAGATCATCACAGACATCCACAGGAATCTGGTACTGAACTTCGTTCTCTTTGGCATGTCTCGACTCGGACTGCCTCTTCATTTCAGACACGAAACTCGGCCATGGACCGCTTTCGAGCTGATCCAACAAAGGGGTTTCACGTTTAGGCATTGAAAATCCTCCTTGAATTATGGTTACAACCTTATAATAAAAAAAGCCGCCCCATTTATGATCAATGAAGCTGACGGCTTCACAACGCCTGTATCCCTGAAATATCCTGATCTGTCTTGTGATTTTTCACACAAAGGAAATCCATTGTCAATACAATTTTCCCTTGAATGCAGGGCCTGTATCGGCCAAGAGATGAGACTGCCAAATCTGAAGGCCTGAATGGTATTACTCAGGATTTCTCCGTGGCCCCAAGTCCGGCCTCCAACTCATCCAGGACCTCCCGGGCAACCTCATAGCCGGTTTCTCTGGCCTTCTTAAAGCATTCTGCTGCACCAGCATAATCTTTCTTTTCCATCAATGCCAGTCCCTTATTGTTGTATGCAGGTCCGAATGTGGACTCCAGTTCAATGGCCTTGTCGCTCTGGGCGATGCACCCGTCCACATCACCCTGCATCAGATAAGCACTGCCCAGAGTGGCGTGGGCCTGGACAAACTTGGGATCAAAGGAAATAGCCCTTTTCAGGGACGCTATAGCTTTGTCCACTTCATTTCTCTGGAGATGGACAAAGCCCATATTACCATGAGGGACTGCAAAGCGATGTCTGACCTTGCTGGCCATCTGGTTATAGCTGAAGCATCCGTCAAGATCGCCTTCATTCATGGCCAGGCCGCCAAGCTGAACATATGCCTCTGCAATATCGGAATTTTTTCTGATGGCCTCCTGAAAGTAGTGCTTGGCTTTTTCAAAGTCACGCTTGGCCAGGTAATTAACTCCGATATTATAAAGGGTTATCCCGCAATCAGGGTCAGACTTCAATCGCTCTTCCAGCTCCTTTATCTGCTGATCAGGCGTCATTCTGGTCATTTTTATCTCCTATGGTTACAAACCGGTTTTGAATTCCTTTTTTTCCCTTTCCAGAAGATCCCTGTACCATAGGGAAAACTCGTACATAGCCCTGCACTTATCGTCTCCATTAATTATCCCGAGGCACATTTCCAGAACGCCCCGTCCATATGCATTGCTGTACTCTTCTGGCTTACATTCATACAAAAAGTCCCGCATCAACTGCTTGCTGGTTCTTCTGGTCGTATCCGTCCTGATATCGATGGGATTCTTGGGCTCCTGAAAGGGATCCCACTTGTCATAGCCTATACGGTCGATGAACTTCTTTCTCCTGGGCGAAAGAGAGTCGTACATGGCCTTTTTCTGGTTGCTTTGGTTATTATCTTCTTGCATCCCCTACTCCTTGGGTCCCATGACCCACTCTTTGGTTGGAGAATCCTTTGCAGCAGCTGCTTCCTCCTCCCTGGCCCCCAGATATTCCCGGGAGTAATCAGTCAGAAGAGACATGGACACTGGAACCAGCATGGAATCCAGGTGCGGGTACTTTGAATTCAAGGCCTGGGAAATTTCCCGGCTCAAAGAGATGAGCCGCTGATGTATCTTATCCATATGTACTGTAGGATATTGCTTTCCTGGCTCAAAACCTGAAAGAGAACAGCTGGCTGCAAAACCGCCCATATCAAAGGGAATCCCGTAAAGGCGGCAGGTAATGGGCCTTTCCTGATAAAGGACACACCTGTTCTCAATAAGCAGTGGGCAGCAGACCTTTGCCATTGAAGCCTTTTTCAGTATCTCCTGCTCGTTTGCACCCTGCTGATGTTCCTTATAAAGCTTTTTTTTGATTTGATGCGTCTTCCGATCAGCCTTGTCAGCTTCAATAAGGATTTGATTCCTTAAATCCGGATCCAGCAAAGAAAACTTGTGGTTCAAGTACAGTGATTCAACAAGGGTCAGGTCAAAAAGGGCATGGCAGCACTCAGTACAGCCGTTGTCACACCTGACTTCCTGGGGAAAATCCTGCTTCATTTTCAAAAACACCTTGTCTACTCCGCTCATAAGATCTTGGTATTTTTGAAAATATATATTCAAATCTATTCCCAGATCCATAAATCCCTCCTTGGCTTTTTATACCTGGATCAAAAGAATTAACTATAAACTTTTTTACGCTGATTCACAACCATGAACCAGGTGCAAATCACCGAAGAATCTTGAAGAGTCAAAGGAATTGGTTTAGACTTGATACAAAATCGTGCAGATGGAGTGGTGAGAGGAATCAGGGGGACCTAAGCCCCCCTGATTTTTTTGATTTAAACTTCTATCACTGTAATAGCTTCGGTCTCACAGACCTCAACACAGGACTCACAGCCGAGACACTCTTCCATGTTCACCGGATCAGCCTTGCCGTCGTTGAGTTCGAATACTTCAACCGGACATACGTCAACACATTCGCCGTCGCCGTTACACTTATCAGTATCAACCGTTACTTGCCAACCCATAATAAAACCTCCAAGATTAATTAGTTTAGGAAAAACTTAATTTCCCCATTGAACCAAAAGTAAACTGGAATTAGTCAAAATTACAAATTAATGTCAAGCTGGATTTTTCAAATATATTTTTAAAGGAGTTAGCTATGCAGCTTAAAGGGATAAATCATCTGGCACTGGCCACCGGCAACATGGATGGGACCATAGTCTTCTGGCGCGACCTTGTGGGTCTCAGGCTCATAGCAGGCCTGGGCAAGCCCGGATACAGACAATATTTTTTCGAACTAGGCCCCATGAACATGCTTCTCTTTTTTGAATGGGAAGGGGTCGAACCACTGCCGGAGAAGGATCACGGCGTACCGGTCCACGGCCCCTTTGCCTTTGATCATCTGGCCCTGGAAGTGGAATCAAAGGATGATCTCTGGACCATGTATGATCGTCTTTGTGCTTCGGATTTCTGGGTATCTGAAGTCCTGGATCATGGATTCATACTGTCCATCTACTCATTTGATCCCAACAATATACCCATTGAATTTTCCTGGAGCAATCCAGAAGTCGACCTGAGAAATAACCCGAGAATGCTGGATCAAAATCCCTGCGCCCAGGCCTTACTCGGTCCTGATCCTGTTAAGGAACAGTTAACCCCAGTGACCAGACCCACTCCGGATAAGGAAAAAATCGTTTATCCGGGTGAGGGAAGCCAGTTCATAAACAAAAAAAATAAATGGTAATGGGCCGGTATCCGACCCGGCCCATTACCTTATTATGCTTTGACTGCCAGGTTTAAGCCGGTGCCAGGCCTTTATGCCTCGATTTCCTTCTTAACTCCGACCGCCACCTTATAGAGGATGGTCAGAATCAGAAAACCCTTGGCCCAGATGGCCAGGGTAATCAGCAGTTCAGGCTGGGTTGGGGTATAAAGCACCACCTGCTTCATGGGGTTGGGGATGAATCCAGCTGAGATCAGCCCAAGTCCCTTATCAATCCAGGTACTCAAAAGAATCAGAATACAGGAAAAGGCCAGAACGTTTTCAGCCTGCCTGTTTCTGGGATTAAGCAGAATGATCACCGCAATGACCCCGGCAGCAATGGCTACCCAGCTGAAGGTCGCCAGGGTGGTATGTCCATCAAGGCCTAAATACAGGAACTTGTAATGGTACAATTTGTCAGGAATCTGACTGTAAAATGCGGTGAAAACCTTACAGGCCACTATGAACAGATGTACGCTCATGGCATAGACAACAATCTTGGCCAGAGCCTGGATGGATTCCTTGCCTGGATCCCACTTGGCAAACACTTTAACGGCCAGACCAAGAAGGATAAGCAGAGCAGGACCAGCAGCAAATGCTGAAGCCAGAAATGAGGGCGCCATGACTGCGGTCAGCCAGAAGTCCCGACCAGGAAGGCCTGCATACAGAAAGGCTGTAACAGTATGGATGCTCACAGCCCATGGAATGGACAGATAAATGAAGGGCATAATCCACTTGGGAGGAGCCACCTGTTTCCGTTCAGACTGCAGCGTGACCCAGCCAATAAGCAGGTTCAGGAACAGATAGCCGTTCAGGACTATCATATCCCAGAACAGGATTGAATTCGGTGAGGGGTGAAGCAGCACATTCATCAGCCGCTGTGGCTGTCCAAGGTCAGCTATGATGAACATGAGACACATGCTCACTGCTGCAATGGCCAAAAATTCACCCAGGATGAGCATCCTGCCAAAGGCTTTGAAATTATGCAGGTATTTTGGAATTACCATCATGACCGCTGAGGCTGCCACTCCAACCAGAAAGGTAAACTGGGCAATATAAAAACCCCAGGATACGTCACGATTAAGGCCGGTGATGCCCAGGCCCTGTTCGAGCTGCATCATGTAAGCTCCAGCCCCTACTCCTATAATGGCCAGCAAAAAGAACAGCCATCCCCAGTAAAGAACATTTCCTTTTATAGCTTTTTCAAGCATCTCACACCCCTTATATTAGATAGTAAACGTTAGGACCGGTGCCCAACTTGGGTTTTCGGACCAGAGAGTATCTCTCCCTGAGGGCCCTTCTGACATCAGATGAAGAGTCAGAAAGATCGCCGAAAAGAAGAGCTCCTTCGGATGCCTCAACACAAGCCGGCATCTGCCCCTTGTCCAGGCGATGGGCGCAGAACTCGCACTTTTCTACAACACCTTTGGTTCTTGTGGGATACTCTGGATCAAGTTGTTCAAGATATCTTCGGGGATCAAAAAAGTTGAAGCTCCTGGAACCGTAAGGACATCCAGCCATACAGAACCTGCAGCCGATACACCTGTGAAAGTCCATGAGCACGATTCCGTCTGGACGCTTGAAAGTCGCCTTGGTGGGGCAGACCCGTACACAGGGAGGATTCTCACAGTGGTTGCACAGGGCCAGGAAAGGCTTATTAGCCATATCCGTCAGGTTGGGGTGGGACTGGTCGTAAAATAGATTTCTAAAGGGCTCAATCCAGAGCCACTTAATATTCTGGTTGGAATCGATTTCAGGGACATTGTGCAGGGTATGGCAGGCCTCAATGCACTTGTTCATGACCTGCCTGGTCAGTTTCTTGGTGTCAACAGCCATGGCCCACTGAGTTGCACTGAGCTGTTCCTCCCCTTTAAAATACAATTTCGGGCCAGCCTCAACAGCAGCCCCGGCCAGGGAAGGGCATATACTCCAGCCAAGGGCGGCAAAACCAGCCATCCTGATGAATTTTCTTCTGCTGCTCTTCATTTATTCAACCCCCTGTGGCTCTATGTGACAATCCCAGCAGTAAGGATCTACTGATACAGAAGCATGGCAACGGTCACAAAACTCTTCTTTGTTGTTGTGACAGTTCATGCAGGTCTTGGTGAGACTCATGGGATACATCTGTCCGGTCAGCATGCTCTGGTATTCGCCGTATCCATCCCGAACGTAGGCGTCACGCCACTCGTTGAGCATGGACATGTGTTCGGCCCGCATGTACTCGACACTTTCCACGCAGAACTCATGATCCTCAGGCAAAACCAGCTCAGGAGTGCTGTACGCGGCGCTGCCTATATTGAACCAGAACGGAAAGGTCATAAGCAGGCCAAAAATGACCAGACCCGGTATAATCTTATTGGCATGATACATTATTCTTCCTCCTCCTTACCAGGCAGTGTTTCACCACGAAGATCAGTCTCTCTTTCCTGCTCGCCCGGCAGAATCAGGGCGTTGCCTACAAGCTCATGCAGCCCGCAGACCTCAACACCAGGGACCCAGTAATTAACCGACTGAGTAAGGGTGGCCCGGTCAATGGCGCATATGCAGCTGAGCATATTAACCCCGTGTTTGTCGTGCACATACTTGACAGCGTTGGCCCTGGGCAGGCCGCCCATCATACGGATCTCATCATTCTCGCCTGCGTTGAGACCTGATCCGCCGCCGCAGCAGAATGTCTGTTCCTTTGTAGTGCCCTCTGGCATCTCATAAATATTGTCCAGGACACTCTTTAAGACATACCTGGGCTCCTCAAAAAAGCCCATCCCCCTGGATGTGTTACAGGAATCATGGAAGGTTGCCTTAATCGCGGCATTTCTGGATTTGTCAAATTTTAACTTTCCGTTTTTGATCAGGTCAGCGGTGAACTCAACAATATGGACCATTTTGGTTGTAGCTGCACTGTCAAACCTGGTGCCCGTAATGGGGGAAACAGGTACATCCAGAAAGTCGGCCGGGCCGTTCATGGTGTCCATGTACTGGTGGATCACCCTCCACATATGTCCGCACTCACCGCCCAGAATCCATTTAACACCAAGGCGCTTGGCTTCCATATACATTTTGGCATTAAGCCTCTTCATCATCTCATGAGAGGTGAAAAAGCCAAAATTTCCGCCTTCTGATGCATAAGTGCTCCAGGTCACATCCAGGCCGTATTCTTCTTTTAAATAATGGAAGAGCATGAGATAGCCCATGCAGGTGTAGGTGCCTGGATCAGCAAAAACGTCTCCTGAAGGCGTGACAAAAAGGATGTCCGCCCCGACCTTGTTAAAAGTCGGCTCAGGTCTTATTCCGCATATCTCCTCAATATCATCACAGAAAAAGTCAATCATATCCTTAAAGGCATGAGGCTGAATGCCCAAATGGTTGCCGGTGCGGTAACAATTGGCAACAGGCTTGGCAATCCAGTCGATATTCAATCCCAGGAGATTGAGCAGCTCCCGACCGATGATGGTTATCTCGGCCTGGTCAATGCCATAGGGACAGAATACTGAGCATCGGCGACATTCAGTACACTGGTAATAGTAATACCAGATCTCCTTGAGCACCTCTTCGGTGAGCTTGCGCCCTCCGGCAAACCTGCCCAGGATCTTGCCAGCCTTGGTGATTTCTCCTCTATAAATGGACCTCAAAAGCTCAGCCCTGAGTACGGGCATATTCTTGGGATCTCCAGACCCGATAAAGAAGTGACATTTGTCTGCACAGGCTCCGCAACGTACACAAACGTCCATGAAGATCTTAAAGGAACGAAACTTTTCCAGTCGCTCCTTAAGACCGCCGATCACGATCTCCTGCCAGTTCTCCGGCAGCTTCCAGTCGTCATCCAGTGGATTCCATTTGCGGGGATTGGGAAGTCCGACATATTCCAGGGCCTCAGGATCACCTGCGTAACAGTATCTTCCGGGCTTGATCTGAGCCGGAACATCCATCCAGTCCTTTTGCGGCGGCCTGTGGCTGATGCCTTTGAACAGTACATCCGGTTTCTGTATTGCCATTCTTATTTACTCCTTGTTTTCTGCTGGTTCTGATGTCTCATCCAGAGGCTTGACCACTGGCAGGCCGGCCTCAACCATCTTTTCCCGGAATTCATCTTCATAGGCCTCATAGGTATGGACTTTGACCGGATAGTTCCAGGGGTTGACATGTCTTACCTCTCTGGAATTGGCAGTCATGTTTCTGGTGGGACTCAGAAACACTCCGCCCATGTGCATGAGCTTGCTCATGGGGAAATAAATAAGAAGAGAGGACACCAAAAAGAGATGCACATAAAAGACCGTACCGATTCCCTCTGGAACCACAGGCCTGAAAGTGACCAGCCCCATGGTCAGCTCCTTGACCGCCATGATGTCGGTCTTGACAAAGTAGCGCATCATTATGCCTGAAATGACCACGGATATAATCAGATAAAGCGGAAAATAATCCGCGGGCTGGGATATATAGCGGACACTGGGAACAAAGAGCCTCCTGAGAAGGAGATAGCCCAGTGCCACCAGAATAATCACGCTGGAGAGATAAAGGGCTGGGGCACCTATCTGAAGCATGCTGTCCAGCCTGTCCATCATTTCAAAGGGAAAGGGGACCGGCTCTGTGAAGAAGCGCATGTGCCGCAGAAAGATAACAAGAAAAGTGTAGTGAAAAAGAATGGCGAAAAGCCACAGCCATTTGCTTGATGAATAAGCCACTCTGGGCCCGTCATGAAGTTCGACCTTTGTGTTGCGGAACAGTGACCTGAAGAGGAACACCTCAAAGAACATCCTGCCCAGCACCCCTCCAGTGGTGGATGGGTTTTCAAGCTTGTCCTGCTTGATCCAGGGGAGCGACCTCCCCTGTCCACAGGTAGTGGTGATCCTGAAAGGCACTGCAGACTTTCCCCATCCGACTACCCTGAGCACAAAGCCGACAACAAATACCAACACGGCAAGGTATGGAATCAATACTCCGAAGAGGTACTCCATACCCAGTGCTCCGGCGCCGAACATGGCGACCAGAACCAGGGCAAAGACCAGAAACAGTGAATAAATCGCTTTCATGTGCTGCTACCTCGCTTAAAGATTGTACATTATCCTAAAAATTATTCTACGGCTTTATCCAATAGATTGGCCCTCTCCAGCAGTTTATGGGTTCTGGAGTTCATGAATTCGGCTTTCTGCTTCCAGAGCAGTTCGCGACAGGACATGTAGATATCAAAGGACATATTCATAAGCCACTCCAGGCGGTTCAGGAAATCCACCCAGCCTGGCATCAGTCCCTGCCTGCTGATCTCCCGACCGCAGGACTCCCAGACTGCCTGACGAAGCATGGGCACGAAACAGACAGCTTCTGAAGGACGAAACCCCTGCACCGCTCTGATCCTGACAATGCCATCCAGAAGTCTGCCCATTCGATCAGGGTCAGACTCTTGAAAAAGCTCATCAAAAATACTTTCAAGATTCACCCTGAAAGTATGGCCCACGGGATTGGCGAACTGCCCGGCCCCATCTCGAAAAAACCGGGCGGATTCATCAGGGTATGTATCAGTGAACTTTCTGATCCACAGGTCTATGATCTGGCTTTTATTTTTTTCCAAAAGATTATCAAAATTCATTACAATCCCAGACCGGTCACTTTCAGCAAAGTCATCCGGACATGGCTCGGAAAGCCACTGTCTGGGTGATGCCGATAAAGGCCGGTCCTGTTAAAAGATTAACACATTGAGTAAAAAATATGTCGCCTTCTTAAAACAGGTATTACTCATCGTCAAGATAATTTGAGAAAAAATTAACAAAGACTGGGCACTTGAACACAATAAATTTCAAGATGTTGGACGAAAAAACGCTTATTTGACTAGTCCTCATCCAGACAAAGTGAAAAAAAGCACTTGACGAATATGGTGGATGGCATGTTCCTGCTGATCACCAAGGGATCTGAATCAGTTTTCAGATATCTTGATGCTGACCGGTTTTTTGACCTTGGCGGCCTTGGGAATGAAAACGCTGAGAATGCCGTTGGCAAAGACAGCTTTAATGGCAGTTGAATCGATGTTGTCCGGGAGAATGAAAACCCTGCTGAATGGACCGTATGACCTTTCCAGCATCTGGTAGGCACTGCCGGTGGCCTCTTTTTCCATTTTCTTTTCACCGTAAACCATAAGCTGGTTGCCCTGAATCTCAAGGTTGACATTGGCCTGATGGACTCCGGGCAACTCCATTTCAACAACCAGCAGATCTTCAGTCTGATAGAGATCTGCCACAGGCTGCCACAGGGAAAGCCTGCTCCTGAGGTTCTTCCCAGTCATTTTCTGATTCATGGATTCATTCATTATCCTGTCCATTTCTTCCCGCATGCTTTTTATTTCAGTCCACGGGTTGGCCTTGCTGACCATATAAAACCTCCTGTTCAGCCTCAAGGTCTGAACAACCTGTTTTTTGTCCTTTCCTGCCGGGTAAACTGAACTTTTTCTAAACAATTCACCCTTTCTGTCAATATTTATTTTTGCCTGCTTCAGCCGCCAGGATGTTCAGCACCAGGCTGACCGGTAGTTGTTGTCTTGGCATGAAGATTGTCTGTTCCAGTGTCAGCCAGGCTAAAGTCAAGCCCGGTTCTGCCTGCTGGGCATCTGCTGACTGCCAGGCTTAATTTGGAATAATCCTTCCATTCCTGTAAACACGCACCAGGCCCCATACTGCCAGGTCAGTTCTGCTTGATACTCCTTGCCTGCATATTGACAAACATTTAACATATAATATCCTCGGCACAAACTAAGCCAAACCAACCAAGGAACACCACATGACCAAAAAATTCCACACATCCATCAAGACCCTTGGTCCGACCAAGGTCCAGTCACCGCTGCCGTTCTGCCGTTTCATGGATGATCAGAAGCCCATCAGCATGAACTTTGATCCTGAAATGCTGGGAGCCGAAGAAAACGCACCCCAGGTCCTATGTTTTGAAGAAGCAGGTCCCAGACAGAAGCTGTACTTTGATCCATCCAAGACCAAGTGCGCCATAGTCACCTGCGGCGGCCTTTGTCCCGGGATAAATGACGTTATCCGGGCCATAGTCATGGAGGCCTATCACAATTACAATGTGCCTTCGGTACTGGGCATCAAATACGGACTCCAGGGCTTTATCCCTGAATACGGACATTCGGTGATGGAGCTTACTCCAGACAATGTATCCCAGATCCACGAGTTCGGAGGAACCATCCTGGCATCATCCAGGGGACCCCAAAAGCCTGAAGAAATCGTGGACGCTCTGGAGCGCATGAATATCAGCATTTTGTTCATGATTGGAGGCGACGGAACCATGAAGGCTGCTCAGGCCATTCAGGAAGAAGTTGCCAGAAGAAACAACAAGATTGCCATCATCGGTATCCCCAAAACCATTGACAATGACGTTCACTTCGTCTCCAGGACATTCGGCTTTGACACGGCTGTGGAAAAAGCCACCGAAGCCATCCGCTGCGCCCACACCGAGGCCCTGGGTGCTCCATATGGCATAGGCATGGTCAAGCTCATGGGCCGGGAATCGGGTTTTATTGCTGCCCAGGCCGCCATTGCCCTAAAAGAGGTTAATTTTGTTCTTATTCCGGAGTCTCCCTTTGAGCTGCATGGGGAAAATGGACTGCTGGTTCACCTGGAAAAGAGGCTCAGGGACAGAGATCACGCTGTAATAGTGGTTGCCGAAGGTGCCGGGCAGGAACTGTTTGAGCGAAAGGGAGCTGATGCTTCAGGCAACATCATCCTGGGGGACATTTGTGCCGTTTTAAGGGATGCAATCAAAAATCACTTTAAGAAAAGAGAACTTCCTGTAACCCTGAAGTTCATTGACCCAAGCTATATCATCCGCTCCATCCCGGCCAACTCCAACGACCGGGTCTATTGCGGATTCCTGGGTCAGCATGCCGTCCATGCAGCCATGGCCGGCAAGACCGGAATGCTGGTCAGCATGCTCCAGGACAGATTTATTTATCTTCCCCTTTCTCTGGCAACCCAAAAAAGAAAGACCCTTAACATTGATTCCAACTACTGGGGAGCTGTTTTGGCCAGTACAGGACAGCCCATGTCCATGAAAAACAGTTCCAGTTCCAAATGCTGACCAAGGAGAAGTCATGGATAATCATGATCTGAATTGCGTTTCCAACAGTGACCCGGACCTGATGAAAATCTTCAGACCCTTTGCCCTGAAGATGGAGGAGCAATCCCTGCCTCCCATTGTCATCAATCTTTTCAAGTGCTACTTTTCCCAGTTGGTTTTTGGCAGCCAGGGCAAGCTCACCAGAAAAGAAATCCTGCCTGTAACGGAAAACGAACTGGAAAACCTGGATAACCTGGAAAAAACCTCTGCCTACCGGGAGGCTGCTCAAGAAGCCATATCCGAACTCGTGATCATCAAGCTGAACGGAGGGCTCGGCACAACCATGGGCATGGAAACGGCCAAGTCCCTGATTACGGTCCGTCAGGACAGCTCCTTTCTGGATCTGATCCTGGACCAGATCAGGGTCCTGCGGGAAAAATACCGGATCGCCATCCCTCTTCTGTTCATGAACAGCTTCAGAACCCATCTGGACACTATGCTCCATATAGATGTGGAAAATCCCTACCATCTTCCTCTGGCTTTTCTTCAGCACAAATATCCCAAGATCCTGACTGAAGAGATGGAGCCGGCAAGGTGGCCTGACAACCCTGACCTGGAATGGAATCCACCCGGACACGGGGATATATATACCGCCCTGATCACTTCGGGTATCCTGAAGAATCTCCTGGACAAGGGCTATAAATACGCCTTTATTTCAAATTCCGACAACCTTGGAGCAACCATGAACCAGAGTATCCTGGGCTACCTCAAGTCCCAGGAATTCACCTTTCTCATGGAAGTCACTCCCAGAACTGTTTCCGACCGCAAGGGAGGCCACTTGTGCAGGCTCCTGAAAAACAACCGCCTGGCCCTGAGGGAAATCGCCCAGTGTCCGGAAAACGACCTTGAAGAATTCATGAACATTGACAAATATTCCTTTTTCAACACCAACTCCATCTGGCTGAACCTGGAAGCCCTGGAAAAAGTTTTCCTACGGCACAAGATGATCCCCCTTGACCTGATCATCAACACCAAAAACCTGGACCCCAGAAACCCTGAATCTCCCTTGGTCTACCAGCTGGAAACGGCCATGGGGTCAGCCATCTCTGCTTTTGACCACGCTGGTGCCCTGATTGTGCCCAGGGATCGCTTCGCTCCGGTCAAAACCACCAGCGATCTTTTAACTGTCATGTCCGACTGTTTCTCCATCTCAAAGATGAAAACCATTATCCCTGACCCGAGGCGCAGCCTGCCCATGCCTGATGTTCACCTGGATGAAAAATATTATAAAAAAGTGGATGATTTTGAACAGAGATTTCCAAACGGGGTTCCATCCCTTTTGGAATGTGAATATCTCCAGGTCAAAGGAGACCTGCTCTTTGGGAAGGATGTCCGGATCAAGGGCAGAGTAAGGCTGGTCAATGACTCTGGAAAACAGGTCAGGATTGAAGATGGATCAGTCCTGGAAGGAGATGTTTCTTTTTAATTTGTCTGCCATCTGTCTGGTTATCCCGAGCATGTCCCTGATCTTTTTATTTCCGGTCAAAGCTGCCAGGCAGGCATCATAACCTTCCTGCACACTTTCCCGGCCACGGTGAAAATCCATGAACCTGATATCACCCAGCTCCGGTCTGATCAGGATGTCAGCCGGCTCTCTATGGAGACGGAGCTCGGTAATGGTCTTTTCCATGACCAGGGTCGAGGCAAAGATGATTTCAAAGATATTGGGACTGGATGGCTTGTTCCGCCAGTTTCTTATGGATTCAAGCAGGGATATGTCCATTTTGTCAATGCGTTCCATCAGTCCCGGAAAAAAACCCTCACTGGATTCTGTGTCCCTGGCATCTTCTTTTTGAGCACAATCCATCTTTCTGGCCAGGTTGTTGCCCCGCATGGCCAGATAGTAATTCAGGTCCACGGCAATCACCAGGTCTGCCCCCATCTTCCTGACCACATTAACCGGAAGGGGATTAACCAGACCCCCGTCCACCATGAGCCTGTCCTCGATCAAAACAGGGGTAAATAGCCCTGGAACTGCAATACTGGCCCGGACAGCCTTGGCAATCTCACCCTGGCCGAGCCACACCTCACTGCTGGTCTGCAGATCAGTGGCCGTGGCCTGAAACTCCAGTTCCAAATCAGAAAAGTACCGGCCTGAAATAAATGACCTGTAAAAATCAGTCACTTTTTTTCCATCCAGAAGTCCACACTTGGGAAAGACCACGTCCAACATGGTGATGATTCTTTTCCGGTCAATGGCCAGGACTGCATCCCGGAAAGAATCCAGGTTTCCTGACGCATAAACCGATCCGACCAGGGCACCAATGCTGGTCCCGGCCACAAAGTCGGGCCTGACCCCGCAATCATGCAGGGCCTGAATAGCCCCGATATGGGCCCATCCCCTGGCTGCTCCCCCTCCCAGGGCCAGACCGATTTTTCTGTAAGCCATTTTTTATTAACCTCTTCCAGCTAATCTCAGGATAGCATCCATGATAAAGCCATATTAATACCGGGTCAAACCTGAAGGCCTTCAGGCAGCAAAGCCTTGCCTTTTCTGGCCTTCCTGGTTTGCCAGGTCCAGACCTCCAGGTGAATGCCTTTTTCTGACCTCACCCATCAGGACAATCCGGACAAAATCGATCCCATGCCTTTGAAGTCTGCTCTAAACAATCTCAATATTCATCCGATAAAGCTGATCAGGTGTTGTTTTCGGTTCGGAGGCACAGCAGGGAGGAGTTATGGAAATACAATCTGATTCCGGAATGGCCCAGGCAAGCCAGGCCATGACCAGAGAAACCTTTGGCGCCCAGGTGGTGACCAAGACTCTTGATTACATGAATACAAGCAACCACTTCAGCGGCTCAACAGACGCTGATTACGACTTCCAGCAAAAGGTGCTTTCAGCCGCTTTTGCGGACCAGGGCACTCTGATAAACAAACTGGTGTAGCTGTTCCGGACCGAAGACAACATCAAAAATCCATTGACTGCAAACACTTCTATAGCTTAATCTCATTCTGAATCAGGGACAATCTCTGCAAGGACATTATCAACCAAGCAGGACCGGATGGAAAAAATGAAAATAAAAAAACACTTTTTGCTGGCTGTGAGCAATGACCTCACCTTCCAGTACGGAGTAAGGTTCTTGGGCTATTTCTTTCACAACAAGGATGAGTTGCTGATCGATATCCTGAATGTCACCGCCAATCCAAGTCATGGAGGTTATGCTTCAGCCCAGGCCCTGAGGGCCGAATCCATGGAAAAGGGAAAATCCTTCTTGTCCCAGGTGAATCAGAAACTGGTTGACTTTGGTTATCCGGAAAAAAACATCCGCACAGATGTCAAACTCAGTGCCATATCCACGGTCAAAGACATTATCTCTCACGGCCGCAAAGGGCTGTACGACTCCCTGGTGATGGGCCGCCGGGGCCTCACCCTTTTGGAAAACCTGATCCAGGACAGTGTAAGCAGCAAGATCCTGGACGAGCAGTGTGACCTTCCCATCTGGATCTGCCGGGAACCTGAAAGACAGAGGAAAGACCTGCTGCTGTGCGTGGACGGTTCTGACCACAGCCTGCATACAGCTGATCATGTCGGATTTGTTCTTAATTCCGATCCCAAAAACAGGATCACTGTCCTTCATGTCCGTTCAAGCAATGACCAGAGCGACCCTGAACAGATCCTGACCAAAGCAGTGGAGCAGATCACTGAGAACAAGTTTCCTGAGCAAAGGATATCCACCCTGGTTCTGGACAGCAATAATGTTGGTCAGACTATACTCCGCCACGCAAAGGAAAACAATTTCGCAGCCATAGCCATGGGCAGGAAATGCAGGACCAAGCCCAGAACCGGGCTCTCCAGATTTTTTGTGGGATCGGTCAGCGGAGCCGTATTAAGGGATATCCAGGGAATGAGCCTTTGGATCTGCAGATAAACCGGTCTGAGAACCAGCCTACAGTCGGTCATTTTTTGACTTGATTTTTTATTCCAAACCAATTATCAGACTAGCTCTTTACGGCGAGGTAGCTCAGGAGGTCAGAGCATGCGGCTCATATCCGCAGTGTCGGGGGTTCAAGTCCCTCCCTCGCTACCATAAAAAATGAAAGGGTTCAGGCGTTTAGCCTGAACCCTTTTTATTTTGAGCTATTTTTTTCTATAAATGGTGGGGGCAGTCTGTTCAAGCCCCAGGTCCATACCGGCCAGACTTTCTGAATGACCGATAAATATAAACCCTCCAGAAGCCAGATGAAAAACAAACTTCTGTAAAAGCTTCTCCTGAACTGGACGGTCAAAATATATCATGACATTGCGGCAGAAAATCACGTCCATGGGCTCTCTGAAACCGAACTCGCCCATGAAGTTAAGCCGTCTGAACTTCACCTTGTTCCTCAGGGCAGGTATCACCCGGACCAGCTTCTTTTTCCTGTCCCTGCTGCGCAGAAGATACTTGCGTTTCAGCAAAGGAGGAATTCCTGATATCCTTTCTTCATCATAGATGCCCAGGCTGGCCTTCTCCAGGACCTCGTTATTGATATCCGTTGCCACCACTACAAAGGAAAAACCAGGATTGCGTTCGGCAAACTCAGCCAGGACCATGGACAGGGTGTAGGGCTCTTCTCCTGAAGAACAGCCCGCACTCCAGATGATCATCTCTTTGTCTTTTTTGTGTTCAGCATGCCATTGCGGGAGAACCTTGTTGTGAAGGTACTCAAAGTGCCCTGGCTCCCGGAAAAAGTGAGTGGTGTTGGTGGTTACTGCGTCCAGGAGATGGGGCATCTCTATCTCCATCCCCTTGAGACTGAATAGATATTCGCAATAATCCTTGTAATCGCTCATTCCCAGGGACCTTAGCCTTCTCTGAAGCCGAGATTCAAGCATGGTCTTCTTGGCTGGCGGGACCCTTATGCCGCACTCGGCGCTGATAAACTGGCTGAGCTTTTTAAAATCCCGCTCAGCCAGTTTTTTATAACTGAGGTTGACTGTCATGTTCAGACATCCCCGGTTTCAGGGTACTGATAATAACAGGTGCTATTCTGAAACCTCACCGGCTTCCTGGACCATTGACATCTCCTCAGATGAAAACACCTTGTTCACATCAATGATTATCACAAACCGGTCATTATGCTTGGCCATACCCTGGATGAACTCAGTCCTGACTTTGGCCCCCATCTTGGGAGGCGGTTCAATTTCCGAGGGCGATATTTCAAACACTTCCTGGACAGAATCAGCCAATGCACCCATGACCGTGGATTCCCCATCCATCTTGACCTCGGCAATAATAATGCAGGTATTAACCGTTCGCTCAGTCCTTTCCAGGCCGAACTTCAGCCTGAGATCTGCCACTGGAACAGCCCGTCCCCGCAAATTGATGATGCCGAGTAAAAATTCCGGGGTCCTGGGAACCCGGGTAATGGGTGTGTAATCCAGAACTTCCCAGACCTGAGCAATATCTATGGCGTAAAGCTCCTCAGCCAGGGTAAATGTCAGGTACTGGTTGGTCTTTTTAATTTCTTTTTCCTTTTCCGCCATGTCTTCTCCTTTTTCAGGATTACGGGATTTAAAGGATGCAGGGCAGGGCCTGGTCATGATGGTGGCCAGGCCCCTGGAAATTACTCCTTTTTCAAGCTTTTCATCCTTTCAGGACCTAGAATTTCTCAAAATCCTTGTCCAGGTCATCTTCAGCACCCATATCCAGGGCAAAGCGTTTATCCCGACTATCCTTACCTTCCTTAAGAGCGGCTTTGGAGACTTTAGGGGCAACATTTTTTTTCACGCTCATCCTCCTGGTTTTTGGCCCGGAAAAACCTGCTTCATCCCCTATGCGGAAAAAGGCCATGGTGGCCTGCATCTGCTCAGCCTGACTGGAAAGCTCTTCAGCAGTGGACGACATCTCTTCAGCCGCTGATGCATTCTGTTGAATGACCTGGTCCAGCTGCTGAATGGCCTGATTTATCTGTTCCACACCAGAGTTCTGTTCTCTGCTGGCAGCTGAAATTTCCTGAACCAGCTCTGCAGTCTTCTGGATGTCAGGTACAATTTTTTTCAGCATGTCCCCTGCCCTTTCAGCCACATCAACGCTGGAACCGGAAAGATCAATAATCTCGGCTGCTGCTGTCTGACTTCTTTCAGCCAGCTTACGAACCTCTGAGGCCACCACTGCGAATCCCTTGCCGGCCTCTCCAGCCCTGGCTGCTTCAATGGCCGCATTCAGGGCCAGCAGATTGGTCTGACGGGCTATTTCCTCAATGATGGAAATCTTGTCTGCAATCTGCTTCATGGCATCCACAGCCTCAAAAACCACCTTGCCCCCCTGTTCAGCGTCCTTTGCCGCCTGGTTGGCTATCTTTTCAGTCTGAGAGGCATTATCCGTGTTCTGCCTGATATTGGCCGCCATCTGCTCCATGGAGGAAGACACTTCTTCCACCGATGCCGCCTGCTCAGTTGCGCCCTGGGACATCTGTTCAGAAGAGGATGCCAGCTCCTCACTCCCGGCTGAAACATTCTCTGAAGCGGTCTTTACTTCAACCACTACCTCCCTGAGTTTATCACGCATCTGGTTCATGGCCCGGGCCAGCACCCCAATCTCGTCCTTCTGATCCACATCCAGGGCTGAAGTCATATCACCCTGGGACATATTCTGGGAAAAAGTCACCCCTTTGGCCACAGGAGCTGTAATGGCTCTGGTGAGAACCACGCCCAGGACCAAGGCCAGGATCACTCCTATACCCATCCCGGCCATGGCAATGAGCTGGGCCTGGGCTGCATCAGCCTGGGCCTGAGCCACTGCCTGATCTGCATTGTCAATATTCAGTTCAAGGACCTGGGTAAGATATCCAAGGGCTTCCACCTGCCGGTCCCGGACCGTGACCATGGCCATCTGGGTCATCTGGTTAAAAAGGTTCTCTGCCTCCTGGGCCACTGCGAGCAGCTCATTAAAACGCTCAAAAGTCTCCTCAGCAGCGGGTATGGTCTGCTCCTGGAGTACCTGGTTGGCCTGAGCAGTATTGCCGGCCTGGACCTGATTCCTGATCTCTCTGATGGAGTGGTGAAAGGGGTCATGGGAAGCAGGCATGCGCCTGAGTATCTCCATCAGCTGCTGGTTATCGGTACGAAACTGAGCCAGCCATCGGCCGAAATTGCAGGCTGTGGGGTCATCTCCTCCCTCAAAATAATCCCCAGTGGTTATAAGGGCGTACACATCACCCATCAGAGCGTGGTGATCCCCCCGGAACTGTTGAAGATAAGCCCTCAGTTCTGCCGGGTTATTGATGCCGGTTCTCTGGAGCTGTCTGACTGTTTCAATATACTGATCATTGACTGCACGCCATTCATCAAGTGCTGAAGAAGCCTGACGCCACATGGCCCTTTCCTCGGATGTCGCAGGCAGGGCTTCGTATCTTTCCCGGAGCAGGGCGATGTCACTCCTGAGCCTGGTAAGAATATCAAGCTGCCGATTCATTTCTTCAGGGCTTAGACCGGGAGAAAGCAAAGTCCTCTGAGCCACCCGCAGAGATTCATAATCTTTTTCAATCTCCATGAGTACCTGGACCCCGGGAAGATCAATGGTACCCACCCCTTCAATATGTCCGCTGAGATTATTGGCCCCCCTCCAGCCGAAAAAACCCACAACAAGGACGATGAGGGCCACTGCAATGAACCCCCCCAACAGTTTCACACCGAGCTTAATGTTTTTCATCAATCCTGCTCCTTCCTGCCTGTGGCTTGCCAGCCGTTAAACTAAACCACCTGATTTGCTGTTCCAGCTGCCCGCCTGTTTCCACCCCAAACAGTGTATTACACACTCAGGCCGGAGCTGCTGGAACCCCAAAAAATCACCTGTTCACAGCTTTGATAATCTCCCTGGGGATCTCCTGCAGTGATCCAACTTTGTCCACAGCCCCCAACTTGACTGCTTCCTGGGGCATTCCATAAACCACACAGGTCTCCTGGTCCTGGGCAATGGTAAAAGCCCCCTGGTCATGCATCTCTTTCATTCCCCTGGCCCCATCATCGCCCATACCGGTCATGATCACTCCAATGGAGTTGCCCCCTGCATACCTGGCAGCAGACCTGAACAGGACATCCACTGATGGCCGGTGTCTGGCAACCATTGGACCGTCCTTGACCTGCACATAGTATCTGGCACCGCTTCTTTTAAGCAGCATATGCCTGTTCCCTGGAGCTATCAGGGCATGCCCTCTGAGCATGCTGTCGCCGTCCCTGGCCTCCCGGACTGAAATCCTGCAGATAGAATCCAGCCTGGAGGCAAAAGCAGCAGTAAAATTTTCCGGCATGTGCTGAACAATGGCCAGGGCAGGACAGTCCAGGGGCATGGCCTGCAGAACAATCCTCAGGGCTTCGGTACCTCCTGTAGATGCCCCTACCACCACCATCTTTTCTGTAGTCTCAGCCATGGCCCGGGTAGTGGGCGGTGGCAGGACTGCATCAGCAGTCATCTTGTGCATGGCCTGAACCATGCGGGACAGAGGCTTGAGCCTGGCCTGAGAGGCAGCTTTAACTGCATCGCAGACCCGGACCTTTGATTCTTCAAGGAACTGTTTGGTACCGACCTTGGGCTTCTGAATTATATCCACTGCCCCGTATTCCAGGGCTTTAAGGGTTGTTTCCGCCCCTTCACCAGTCAAAGTAGAGCATATTACCACTGGAATGGGATGCTGAGTCATGATCTTGCGCAGAAACGTAATCCCGTCCATACGCGGCATCTCCACATCCAGGGTGATGACATCAGGGACCTGCTCCTCCATTTTGGAGACTGCTGCAAAGGGATCTGCTGCAGCACCCATGACTTCTATTTCCGGGTCGCTGGACAGGATGTCGGCCAAGGTCTGCCTGACCAGGGCCGAATCATCAACTATGAGGACCTTAATCTTTTTTGCCATGAATCCCACCAAGCCTAAAGTTCATGCTGGTGTCCACCCTTAGGCTGTTCCGCCTCCACATCAGCCACCAGGGCCGGAACATCAAGGATAAGGGCCATGCTTCCATCTCCCCGGACTGTTGCTCCAGAAATTCCCCGGACATTTCTGTAGACCTGGCCCAGGCTCTTGATCACAGTCTGATGCTGACCCACGACCTTGTCCACCACCAGACCGACCCTTTGATCCTTGACACTGACAATGACTATCTGCTCAATATCCAGATCCTGGCAGGGGATACTGAACCAATCGCTCAGCCGGATATAAGGAACCATCTCTCCACGCAGATTTATTACACTTTTGGATTCCTTTTTCTTGCCATCCATCCTCAACTCTACACACTCTTCCACCATGGCCAGGGGGACCACCAGGTTGTCATCCCCGATCCTGATCTGAAGGCCGTCAATAATGGCCAGGGTAAGGGGCAGTTTGACAGTGATCCTGGTGCCGCTGCCTTTGACGCTTTCCAGAAAAACATTTCCCCTCAGAGATTCAATGGACCTTTTGACCACATCCATTCCAACCCCCCGGCCTGAGACCCCGGTTATTTTTCCGGCAGTGGAAAAACCCGGCTCAAATATCAACTGCTGGACCTCAAAATCTCCCAACTCAGCCTCACTGCTGATCAATCCTTTTTCAAGTGCCTTTTTCCTGATTGCATCCGGATCTAGGCCCTGTCCATCGTCAACTATTTCAATGACCACTTCTCCACCGGCATGGGCCGCTGAAAGGGTTATGGTGCCCTGAGCCGGCTTGCCTTGGGACTCTCTGATTTTTGGCGGCTCAATGCCATGGTCGATGCTGTTGCGCAACAGATGGACCAGGGGATCATTGAGTCTTTCAATAACTGTCTTGTCCAGTTCTGTTTCTGCTCCTTTGGTGATCAGTCTGATATCTTTCTTCAAATCCCTGGACAGATCCCTGACCAGCCGGATAAACTTGCTGAAGGTGGTCCCGATGGGCATCATTCTTATACCCAGAGTGCTGTCCCGAAGGGAATCGGACAGTCTTTCCATTTCTTCAGCCAGGGTCTGGAGGCTGGGAGAGGGGATCTCACCGGCAATCTGGTTCAATCTGGCCTGAGCAATGACCAGCTCTCCCACCAGATCGACCAGACTGTCCAGTTTGCTGGAGTCCACCCTGATGCTGGAGACTTCTACACTGTCCTTTTTCCGGGCTCCCGACTTTTTGACTACTTCCTGTTCAGCAAGGGCAGAAGCAACTTCCTGGGCTGACACTTTTCCACTCTGAACCAGGATACTGCCGATCCGCTTCTGAAGGCTCAGGACCTCTTCAACATCCTGCTCAGTAATCACACCCCGTTGAACCAGTATTTCCCCGAGCTTGTCGTGCGCCTCTTCAATGTCCACTGCCCCGGCGGAACTGATCTTTTCTATATGCAGGTCACAATCATCTTCAACAAAGATAAAAATATCCCGGATGGCGTTTTCATCGTCACTGGTGGTCAGGATAATATCCCACCATGTATAGCACATCTCTGGATTCATCTCTGCCAGGTCCGGTATATCGTCCGTCCTGGCGATTATCTTGCATAGCGGGGTGTCCCTGGTTGTTCCGGCTTTAACTTCGCAGATACCCAGGTCAAAGAGTTCGTCCAGTAAAGCCAGTGGCTTGGCACCAGTAAAAAATATATTCCGGTGGGGTCGGAAACGTATTCTGAAGGTACTCGGTTCAGCCTTGTCAGCAAGATGCTCAGCCTCATTCTGATTAACCTGTTCAGCCTCTTTGGCAATCTTCTGAGCAGGCAAACTGCCCTTTAAAGACTTGATTATGTCCTGAGCCCTTTTATCCCGATCAGCACCGCGATCAGCAAGCATATCGCTGATAAGATCCCTGGATTTGAACAGAAGGTCGATGAGTCCTGGAAAAAGGCTTACAGTGCCGGACCGGACCTGATCCATCACTGTTTCAACTTCATGGGTAAAGGAAGCAATCTCCTCAAACCCGAACATGGAGCCTGATCCCTTTATGGTATGCATGGCCCGGAAAATCCTGTTGATCAACTCATGATCATCAGGATTATCTTCCAGCTCCAAAAGGCCCTGCTCCAGTTCGTCCAGCAATTCAGCTGCTTCAACCCGGTATGCCTGACGACCCTGGTCTGCTCTGGTCATCTAAAGCCTCCTAGTGAAAGTTCGGACCAATTAAACCATCCCCGATCCAAAAGCACCTATTTCAGGGACGTCTAACCAAGCACCTTTCGGACCACAGCCAGTAACTGTTCGGGCTTGAAAGGCTTGACTATCCATCCAGTGGCTCCGGCCTGTTTTCCTTCCTGCTTTTTTTCTGCCTGAGATTCCGTGGTAAGCATGATAATGGGCACAAACTTGAATCCAGGCTTGGCCCGGACCTGGCGGATGAGTTCAAGCCCGTCCATGTTGGGCATGTTCAGATCGGTTATGATCATGTTCACAGCCGAAGTCAGTTTTGTAAGGGCATCTTTTCCGTCACAGCCCTCAACAACTGTGTATCCTGCATCCTTGAGGGTGAAGTTGACCATCTGGCGGACACTGGCTGAATCGTCAACTGTCATTATGGTTTTAGCCATTTTCATCTCCTTTCCAGAAATATCCTCCGGTATATTCCTCGGTAAATCCCATTTGTTCGGCCTTCCTGACAATCCTGGACGGAAGTTGATCAAAGACGAGCTTTTTTCCTTCCTTGACCGCTGCCTTGTACAGGGAGCAGACCAGCTGGAGGAATGACAGGTCCACATTATCCACCCCGCTCATATTGATCCGAATCACTTCATGGGCTTCCAGGGCTTCCTTGATTCCAGCGTAAAGTTCAGAAGCCGATTCAATACCCAGACTGCCTTTGAGGACTACCAAAGCCCCGTCCTTATCTGTTGTAACCTGAAAATCAGTCACAGCTTTCTCCTAATAATTGCCTTGACCCTGCTTTTGACAGGACTTAAGGCTGCTCGCCGGTTCAGCACCCTTGAATCATCTTTCATGGCCTTTTTAAGTGGCCAGTTCCATCCACTTCAGAACAGTTCAATATTATCTCCCAATGATTCCTGGTCATCAGCCTGCTCTGGACTTTGGGCGTCCTGTTCTGGTTCAGCCTGTCCATCCAGCTGAATTTTGTGTACAAGCCTCTGGGACTCCATGGTATATCTATCAAACATCCTTCTCAGATTTTCCGGCCACTCCATATTTTCAAAGTCATTGCCAGATCCGGCTTCTGTCTCCCGGACTATTTTGCTCAGCAAACCCTTGGCCTGATCCAGTTCCTGTATCACCTCATGGTGAATCCCAAGATTGTCACCAAGATGCCTTGCTGTTTCGGCCAGCTCCCGGCCCGTACCAAGTATCTCTGAAATCATCTTTCCGGTCCGGGCATCAAGATCCTGCAATTCAGTCAGAGTAGTGTCTATCCCTGAGCTTATGCGGTCAAACCCGCTGAAGTCCATGGCCCTGGAAGTCAATTCATTCAACTGTCCAGAGTCTTCGGCAATTCTTTTCAAAGTCTGGGTGACCACACCCGTCTTTTCCCTGGCCCGGCCCGAAAGCTGCTGAATAGCCACAGCCACCACACCCAGAGCCAAGCCCTCAGAGCCGGTATGGGCAGCCCGCACACTAGCATTTAAAGCAATGAGTTCGATTTCCGAGCCCACCTCTTCAATATCATTCACAAAAGAGGACATCTGGGACACACTCTTCCCCACAGTCTGCATTATCTTGCCGATTTCCCGGCTCTGGTCGGCAAACTGATTAATGCATGACTTGACCTGGGATATTTTGCTTCCCGTGGTGGCCAGCAAGTTGTCCTGCCGGTCATCACCCATGCCCAGGGATTTCTTCAGGCTATCCGTCATCCCGGAAACGTTCCCGGCAACTGAATCAAGATTATTCTTCAGGCTGTCCACTGCCTTGAAAAACGATGAGCCGGCCTGATCCATCTGGCGGATTTGCAGATGGCAGACCCTGTTGATCCAACCAGCCACTTGTTCCGTAAAATCCTGGTCACCCCCTTCAACCGGATCAGAGTTCTGCCGGATCAGACTAAGCACTTCATCAAGGGTTTCCTGGACATGCTCAATGATCTGCCTGGTTATGTCATGAAACTGCATTGAAGACACCATTTCTCTAAATCCCGAGCTGATCTGGCCGGCTTTTTCCTCCATTTCTTCTGAGGCCTGTTTTGAGTTGAGTCTGATATCCTCCAGATACCCGAGGTTGGAATTTATGTCCTCAAGCACCATCCCCACTCCGGTCTTCTGATCCCCAACCAGTTCCCGGACCCTGATCCGGGCAGAATCAACCAGCTGAAAAAGAGTGGATGACTCATCAATTATTCTTTGCCAGTGGGCCATCATTTTGCTGCCAAGGCTTTCCACGTCATCTGCCAGAGTCATAAACCCCCGGCCCAGCTCACCCAGCCTGGCGCTCTCGATCCTGGTGGTGAAGCTGAGAACATTCAGGGTGCGCACGATTTTTTTAAAGTCATTCATCTGCAGAACCAGAGAGCTGCTTTGCTCAAGCACTCCTGCCAGAAGATCAGCGCTTTTTTCCCCCCAGGTCACATCACAATAGGTGTTTATGTCATCCAGTTTTTGCCTGAGGTCGGTCTGGGCCTTGATAATCTTTTCTCCTCCAGCCAGGTCGGTCAATTGACCGGCCATATTGTAGAGTCCGGATGATTTGGAAGATATTTCATGGAGTTCCTGGCCCAGATTCAAAAAATCCTGTTCCCTGTCCTTGATGACGGTGTCCAGAAATGCAGATACCTTCTGGATCTGACCGGCCCAGGATTCAAAATCAAATCTTTTCTGGTGTTGCAAAACAGTTCCTCAAAATGACTTTGGCAGTTAAAATGAATACAGCATCAATCAGCTTCAGGACCCAGGTCTATCAAGGGCCTGGATGGTGTTTTTTCAATGGCCAGACAGAGAACTCCCTGGACATCACCTTGCCTGTCTTTGACCGGAATGCATCGAATCCAGGGCTGGAACTCTGCTGATTTCTTCAACACCAAGGCCCCCATATCCATATTAGATTCTGATCCTTCCAGGACAGCACTTACTCTTTGGAGAAATTCAGGTGAAACCTGATCAAGAATATCTGGACCTGACAGAACACCTTTCAGCCCCAGCAGCTCTGAAAAGAGGGGGTTACAGTGGGTCATGCTCAACTGCTTGTCAAAAAAGGCTGCTCCCTGGGAAATGTTGTTGAACAGGGCCGTGAACCTTTCTCTGCAGCTCCATAGTTGCCTGGCCGCATAAGCCTTTCGTTCCACTGAATACTTGATGGATCTGGCCAGGAGGCCTGGATTGTAGCTCCCTTTGGGCAGATAATCCTGTGCACCCATCTTTACCGCCTTGAATCCAAGATCTTCATCATTGATATTGGTCATGACGATAATGGGCAGGTCCGGAGAGACAGCCATTATCTGCTTGACCGTGTACAGCCCCATGCTGTCGGGCAGTCCAAGGTCGCACACTGCCAGGTCAAGCTCTTGGGATTTCGCAAGTTCAATGGCCTTGGACAGGGTACCTGCCTTGACCAGACTCAGGCTAACATCACTCATTTCCCTGGATATCTTTTCAAAATATAGGACGTCCACAGGGTTGTCTTCCACCAGCAGGACCTTAAAAACTTCTTCAGTCATGATCAGGACTCCGGTGATGAAATCGGGTTATTTTTTTCACATGCGTACCAGAAAGATTACCATACGAATGAAGCAAAACTTTACATATATAAAATATACTGAAAATTAAATCTATTAACAAGCAAAAAACATAACATGTTCAAAAAAAAGAAACAGGTTCCGGCTTTTTTCAGTCGGCTTAAGTCACGGGGAAAAAAGTGGTTTATATTTGCTCAGGTATGTTATATAATATTTCCATCAAGGCCCGGATCTGCTCTTTCCCGGTTATCCGGGCTGCTTTTTAGTTCTGCAGTTTTCTGGTTACCGGCAATCATGCCTTGTTTATGGCCACTGGCGGTGCTGACCTGAAAAAAACTTACTGACCCGCATTCCTTGCCATCCATGTCAAATCAAGAAAGCGTTCTCATAGTAGACGACGACCCAGCAGGCCTTTTGTTTGCTTCCAAAATCATTGGTGATGCAGGCTACAGGGTCATGGAAGCATCCACCGGCTACGAGGGAATCAGCAGAGCCCGCCAATACATGCCGGATC
Source organism: Desulfonatronovibrio hydrogenovorans DSM 9292 (assembly GCF_000686525.1). Lineage (NCBI taxonomy): Bacteria > Pseudomonadati > Thermodesulfobacteriota > Desulfovibrionia > Desulfovibrionales > Desulfonatronovibrionaceae > Desulfonatronovibrio > Desulfonatronovibrio hydrogenovorans. Next base: position 174,675 of record NZ_JMKT01000011.1, on the reverse strand, counting down.
TGGTTCTGCTTGATGTTAAACTTCCAGACCTTAACGGACTTGATGTCTGCCGGGCCATGAAATCGGACCCAACCCTTCAGGGAATCCTTGTCCTTTTGTTTTCCGCAGTCCGGACTGACCCCCTGGACAAAGCCCTGGGTCTTGAAACTGGAGCTGACGGCTACCTGGTCAAACCTGTGGAAAAAAGAGAGCTTCTTGCCCAGGTCAAGGCCATGCTTAGGCTCAAAAAGGCCGAGGAAAAAGTTGCCAGCCAGAAGCATTGGTACCAGACCATTCTGAACAGCCTTAGTGAGCTTGTCATCTGTCTGGATCTGGAGATGAAGGTCATCTGGGCCAACAGATCCGCCCTGGAAAGCATAGACTCCTCTCTGGAAGATGTATCGGGTCAAAAATGCAATTCTTTATGGGCGTGCACAGAAACAGGCCGGTCCGACTGCCCGGTTTCCAGGGCCCTTGTATCCGGAAAAATGGAAAAGTCCCAGCAGAAAACCGGGGATGGCAGGGTCTGGGATGTCAGGGCCTATCCGGTCAGGGATGATAAAGACCAGGTTGTAAGCATGGTTGAAGTGGCCATGGATGTTACCCGCAACATCAACACCCGCAAGGCTCTGGAGAGAAGTGAAAAACTGCTCAAGGAAGTCACCTCCCGTATGCCTGGAGCAGTTATCCAGTACAGGGTTCTGCCCCGCCAGAAACCGGAGCTGATGTATGTCAGCCCAGGGATCTTCAATCTTTTGGCCTTGAACTCTGAGAGCATCATGATTAAGCCTGATCTCATCTGGGAAAGGGTTCATCCCGATGATCTGAACCGGATTTACAGACAGTTCAAACAGAGCATGTCCGACAACCTGGCCTTTGGCTCGGATTTCAGGGTCTATGGTCCGGGAGAGAATATCAAATGGCTGAGAATAAGTACTGTTCCCCATGAATTCGAGAATGCCACGGCCTGGTATGCCATGCTCACTGACATTACTCCCCTTAAGATCGTGGAGCAGGAACTGACCCGCAAGGCTCTGCATGATCCCCTGACCGGTCTGCCCAACCGTCAGCTTTTCAACGACCGTTTGGATCAGGCCATCTCTTATGCCCAGAGGTACGACCAGAAAGTCGGGCTGATCTTCATTGACCTGGATGATTTCAAGCCCATAAATGACAGATACGGACACATGTTCGGGGATGCCGTGCTCCAGACTGTGGCCAACAGGCTGGCCCAGTGCGCCCGAAAAACAGATACTGTGGCCAGGTTCGGAGGAGATGAATTTGTTTTTGTGATTTCCAGCCTGACTCAAAAAAAAGACATTGAACGGACTCTCAGTAAGATCCTGGGGATTATGAAAATGGAATTCGAGGTGGACGGTCAGGACTGCTTTATCAATGCCAGTCTGGGCATAAGCATCTATCCGGACGACGCCCAGAACATCGAGGATCTCATCCACGCTGCAGATCTGGCCATGTACAGAGCCAAGCAGCAGCCAGGTCTTAATTTTCTGTTTTATGGTGATCTCCCCAAAGGCGAATAATGGAAATTGACCTCATCGGAATTATCAGGGACATGCCTGAACTCCTGTTTTTCCTGATCCTGGGCCTGGGCTACCTGGTGGGGAACATAAAGGTCAGGGGTTTTGAACTCGGATCCACCACCGGAGTCCTGCTAACTGGTCTTTTCTTCGGACACTTTGGCTTTGAGCTTCCGGCCAACACCCTGGAAATAGGGTTCATTCTTTTTATCTATTCAGTAGGCCTTCAGGCCGGCCCGAGATTTTTCAGCGTCTTTCTGGAGGACGGCCTTAAATACGTCACCCTGGCATTGGTGGTCAGCATCAGTGCAGTGGCTCTGGCCTTTGGCATCTCTTCCTATCTCGGATTTTCCAGGGGAATCAGCGCAGGCCTTCTTTCCGGTGCCTTGACCAGCACCCCGACCCTGGCCGCTGCCCAGGATGCGGTTCACAGCGGCCTGGCCAGGCTGCCTGAATCCAGATCAGCAGACCTGGTCATTCAGGACATAGGTTCAGCCTATGCCATAACCTATCTGTTCGGCCTGATTGGGCTTCTGGCCTTCATCAGACTCATCCCCTACCTGTTAAAGTTCAACCTGGCCCAGGAAGCGGTCAAACTGGCCAGACAGAAACGCTTCACCCCTGAAGATGACGACAGTGCCGAATCATCCCAGAGTCAGATGCTCCGGGCCTACCGTGTTCAGTCAGACCAGGTGGTGGGGCGTCCCTTAAAAGACTTAAGCTTTACCACCAGAACAGGATGTGTGATCCAGAGCGTTATCCGGGGAAAGGAAAAATTCGCCCCAGGAGCAGACACGGTCCTGGAGCAAAATGACCGGGTTTCAGTGGTCGGGCCTCTGGAAGGCCATGAGCGCATGGAAAAAATGCTTGGCCCTGAGGTACTGGACAAAGAACTGCTCACCACACCGGTCAAAACCCATGACGTGGTGGTCACCCACCCTGATGCTGTGGGCAGGTCCCTGGGTGACCTGCACTATCCAGCCAGATATGGCTGTTTTGTAACCAGGGTCAGCCGTTCTCACGTGAACCTCCCCATTGACGAGTCCACTGTTCTGGAAAAAGGCGACGTGGTCAGGGTTACCGGAGCCAGAGACAGGCTTGAAGAACTCATCCGGCGCCTGGGTCATGTGGAGAGAAACATTATCCAGACAGACCTGCTGACCTTTGCTTTGGGTATTGCAGCCGGGCTCTTTGTCGGCAAGATCACCTTCAAGGTTGGTGCCCTTTCCCTGGGCCTGGGAACAGCCGGAGGTCTTTTGCTGACCGGTATACTCATTGGATTCCTGCGGTCAATCCATCCTACCTTTGGCAGGGTTCCGCCAGCTGCCAGATGGCTTTTCATGGAACTCGGGCTCTTATTTTTCATGGCCGGAATAGGTCTTAAGGCCGGCCCGGGCATAGTTGATGCTGTCCTTACCCTGGGGCCTGTCCTTTTTGTGAGCGGGATTGTGATCACTACGGTTCCGGTCATTGTCGGCTTTGTTTTCGGGAAATACGTATTGAAATTCAATCCCGTAATCCTCCTGGGAGCCATAACCGGAGCCATGACCAGCACACCTGCCCTCAACGCTGTGATCAAGGCCGCAGGAAGCCCGGTACCAGCCCTGGGTTATGCAGGGACATACGCTTTTGCCAATGTATTTCTGGCCCTGGCAGGGACCCTGATCATGATGCTTTGATTCACAAAGCACAAAGGCCGGTAAAACCGGCCTTTGTTTCCATTAATCACACCTTGATGAAAAATGTATTGTCTATACCGATCCTGCCACAACAGTCAGGACCATGGATAATCTCCTTTCAGTTCACTTGATGATTTCCCAGACTCCGTCATCTCTGCGGCAGGCGGTTCCATAAGCCTTTTCAGTTTCACCGCCGATCTGGACTTCAGTGGTATACTCCCGGCAATACCTGCCAGTATCCGGCTGCTGGTAAGTGCTGGTGGGTGTGACTGCATAAGCTGTATTGGTGTCTGGATTTTGCCACTGACTGGTGCTTCCTGTGGGCTTGGTCTCCAGGGTCGAATTCATCTGACGCCGGTCCATCTCATCCATCCTGTCCAGATAACTGCCCACATATCCTCCCAGAGCTGCTCCGGCAAGGGTGCCTGCAATTATGGCTGCGGTTCTGCCATGACCTTTTCCTATCTGAGCTCCGATTATACCGCCGCCTACCCCTCCCAGGGCTGCTCCACCGGCAGTATGTTTCTGACCTGCGCAACTCAAAAGAAACATGGACAAGATCATCAGTACAATTATTTTTTTCATAGACTTACCTCCTGGTCATTTTTTATCTTCAAGCCATTACTGCTAACCATAACACCGTTGGCAGCGATAGACAAGATATTAGTTGGAACCCATTGGTTAGATCCATGGACAAATGAAGGGAAGTGGCAAGTCTTGGCCGTAAACTTTTGATGCTGAAACGCAATAAAGGTTCCGACCCTGAACCAGGCCGGTTATCTGGGGTTGCCCAGCTTAATGGACTGTTCAAGAAAAGGCAGGAGGTCGGCCACGCTGAAAGCCGGAGAAGGCCGGGCCAGAAGACCTAAATAACGATTGCTCAAGGCAGCCTTGTGACAGGCAGCAGGGATCTCATAACCGGCCATAAGATTAGCAGTGATGATGCCGGTGAGGCTGTCCCCGGTTCCGCCTATGGCTTCCATGGCCTCAATGCTTGGTTCTGAAACTGTGGACAGAATCACCTGATCTTGGACAATATAATCTTTGGCTCCCTTGACCATGAGATGCCTGGCAGCATTTTTTTCAGAATACGCTCTGGATATATACTCCTCAACCCTGGATTCATCTTCAAGCAAAAATCCCCTAGTATAGAAAGGATGGGGAGCTGTTTCATCAGCCAGAAAACACATCTCACCGATGTCCGGAGTAAAAAGGTCGTAGTCAGCGGCAAAACCACTCATCTTGGCCACATACATAAAGCCTGCATCAGCCACCAGCAAGGGCTGCCTGCTTTTTTTCTGGGCAGCCCACAGGACCTGGTTATGCCAATAAACATCAGGCAGAAGATAGTGAAAGGTGATTCCGGCCAGCTCCAGGTCCGGCATAGCTTCCACCAGATGAGCATAAAGCTTTCTGCTCCCGGACCCTTTTCCAGTATCTCCAACCAGCAGGGCCTCTGGAGGCTCTATCCCCAGTACTGATGCCGCCATGCAGGCGGTGGCGGCCAATGCCGGGGTCCCTCTGGCAATCTTGATCTGGTGCTGTCCGATTTCCAAAAAATCCCGGTCTATCCTGATCCTGCCCCGCACCAGGGGAAAATCTTCATCTGGAACAGTCCCGACAATCAGCCACGACATCTTCGTTTCATCTCCTCGTAGGCCAGTTGAAGGGAGTATCCACAAAGGGTCTGTCCCAGACTCCTGGGCTCTGGAGCCTGCAAGAGATTTCTGCCAACCATCTGTTCCGCCAGAAAAGGTACATCAGGGCATCCCCCGCCAGACACATTGACTATTTCCAGAGTGTCTTTATTCACGGTGATTTTCATATTGGCAGCCCTGACCATCAGATATTCCCCGAAATCCTTGACATTATAAAGTGAAACCGGCTCCAGGAGATGGTCCTGGACTGTGATCACCTGGATGGGTTCCACCCTGCCCTTCTCAAGAATATCAAGGACCTGAAGCTGGATTATCAGCGGAAATTCAATAACCATGTCACAACCGGTCTGAATCTCCGGAGGCGGCCCCTTGACCAGGACATCGAGTCCCTGTTCTTTGAGCAGAGACTCGGCCCTGATCACTTCGCTGGTATGTCGAAAAACCAGGATTCCTTTTTCAGACAGCCCTTTGGTCTTGTCTGAGAATCCGGCAAAGATGCTTTTAAGAAATCTCATTATTTTTTGATCAGCAGCCTGAAATCCTCTCCGGACTGGTCGGATTCAGTCACGGTCCAGCCTTGGGATGCGGCAGCCCGGCTGACATTTTCCCGGCTTGCCTGGTTATCCACCAGAATCTCAATTTCAGGCTCACCTGTAGTTTTAATTGCTTCCATTGTCAAAAGCACTGGCTGGGGACAGGCCAGGCCGCGGGCGTCGACTTTATATGCCATGATTATTCTCCATTTTAAGGATTAAGGATCAATAAGGAAGTATCTCTGTTCACTTGTCTTTTGAATATTTCACTTTCTAACCAAATTGAACAAAAGCCAGCACTGGCCTGAGGCAACCAACCATGGATGCATCTGGCCGGCTGGGCTGGGCATCTGACTGGACCTGGTCGGCTCAGCAGGATCAGGAACACCGTCCATCAAAGCTCTCTAGCCGGTGTTCCTGATTAATACTCCTACTGGATCAAGGATTGTTCCCAACTGAATCCATGTCACCAGCTTTCATGGTTCTTCAGGCCTTTTTCAGATTGGCAAAGCCAATCCACAAACAAACAGCCAGCCCAATGATCGTGGCAACAGCACCGTGCGGCCCCAGACCTGCAGGTGAGCTGGCCAGGCCCCAATTGTGGGCCAGGGCCGCACCAACAATCATCCCCATGACAAATACCCCGGCATCGCTGTTTCCTTCGCCGGACATGAACAATTGTCTTCCAGGACAACCTCCGGCAAGGGCAAAGGCCAAGCCAGCCACCAGCATCCCGGCAAAATTCCAGAAATGAAGAGTGTGGGCCACGGGCTGATTCTCAAAACCGGCATTAAATTGCCCCAGAACCAGATTGACAGCAAAGGCCATCACCAGAAGGGCCAAAAATCCTGCCATGAGATGGACCTGCCTGAAAAGAATCAGATCCCTGATGGCTCCCATGGTGCAGAACCGACTGCGCTGAGCCAGAAATCCGATACCCAGTCCAGCAGCAAGGGATACGGCCAGGGGTGCATAGGCAGCTCCTGGTCCCTGCAGGGAATAAAACAGAATCCCGCTCTTGTCCGCGCCTTCAGCAGGCGGAAAGATAAGCCTTAAAGCCAGAAGACCCAGCATGATCAGGGGCAGCATCAGGCCGGTGGCAGTTGACTGCTTATAGCTGCGACCAAGATTGTACCCTTTTTTAAAAAACAGAGTCCCAATCCAGACACCAGCTGCCAGACCAGCCAGACCCAGGATGGCGTTTCCATCCCCACCAGCCAGACGAAGGATGGCCCGCCACGGACATCCCAGAAAGACCAGGGCGGTGATCATGGCAATTATGCCCAGAACAAATCTGGTCATGGGTGCTGATCCCCCGGATGGTTTGAACTCCTTGAACATGAGAGCGGCAACAAGGGCCCCAAGGACAAAGCCCAGTATCTCCGGACGGAGATACTGGACAACAGCAGCCCGGTGCAGTCCAATGGCTCCGGCAATGTCTCGTTCCATACAGGCAACACAGATGCCCATATTGGCCGGATTGCCGAGTTTCTGCAGAATGGGTGCCAGCACTCCGATGATGGCCCCCACTGCAATTATTCCCCCCAGCGTGGCAAAAACATTTTTCCTGGTCATTCATTCCTCCCATTATTTACAGTGTTCTGGACCTGCAGTATCCTGATAGATTAATCAGATTTCCTGCCCGGCTTTTTCCCTGACAAAGGACAGGGAATCTCTTCTGGTGTATAATGATGATCAATCCTGCAAAATGGGCAATAGGCCTCCACAGTTCCTTCAAGCCTCTTATTGCCCTGCTCATCCCAAAAAAAATCGAGGGGTCCGGGTATGGACCACACGGTTGTGGCAAACTCCATCTTCCGGATTGGGCAGATGAACAGCAACTCCACGCTCAGCCTGCTTTGTTTGAATATTTAGGATGTTAACCCAGGACTACCTGGAGATCGCGGCAATCAGTATTGCACCTATAGCTACTTAAAACTGTCAGTGATTGTCTAATATATTTATTAAATACATTCAGGTCATTTTGATTGAAATTTATAATATAACATGAAAATCTCAGGTTGGAATTTTTCAGCAGTGGTGTATAGCTGTACCCTGACCCCCTATTAGGAGACAAAAATGAACAATTATGATGTGATCGTCATTGGAGCAGGCCCGGCTGGCGGAGCCTGTGCTGCAGAATGTGCCAGATCCGGGCTCCAGGTGGCCATGGTTGAAGACTACGGTTTTGGCGGGACCTGCCCCTTGCGGGGCTGCAATCCCAAAAAAGTCCTGACCGGGGCTGCAGAAATCGTGGCTCTGGCCCAGGGCCTGACAGGCAAGGGCCTGGACCGGGCATCAACCATCATCTGGGAAGATCTGGCCAAATTCAGAGACGAGTTCGTCAAGGGGAAAAAAGACAAAATTGAAAGGGCCTACCAGGACCTTGGAATTGATACTTATAGCGGCAGGGCCAGATTTGTGGACAATTACCGGATCAGGGTGTCGTCTGAAATACTGCAGGGGTCATACTTTGTCCTGGCAACAGGCATCAAGCCGGCCCTGTTGAGTTTCCCAGGGCATGAGCTTTTATCCACCAGTGACGACTTTCTGATCATGAACACCCTTCCCGGACAGATATGTTTCATCGGCGGTGGCTTTATTTCCTTTGAACTGGCTTCTGTGGCAGCCCTGGCCGGAGCCCGGGTCAGCATTGTGCACCGGGGACCAAGGGTGCTCAAGCAGTTTGATTTTGACCTGACCTCCGGGCTGGTCAAGGCCATGGAAGATGCCGGCGTAAAAATCCATCTCAATGCAGACCTGGAGTCCGTGCACAGAAAAGACGGCCAGTATGCTGTAAATTTCCGGAAAAATGGCCAGCAATCATCCATCAAAGCAGACATGGTGGTTCACGGAGCAGGACGGACCCCTGATGTTGAAGGGCTGAACCTGGAGCTGACCGGGGTTGAACTCTCCAGCAGGGGAATTACAGTGGACAGACACATGCAGAGCACAAGCAACAAGAGGTTTTTCGCTGTGGGAGACGTGGCTGACACCCCCTATGCCCTGACTCCCACAGGAGACCTGGAGGGAAAAGTTGCTGCTGCCAATATCCTTAAATCAGGCAGCACTGCCTGCGACTACCTGGGAGTACCCAGAGTGGTGTTCACTTCTCCCCCTCTCTGCGCTGTCGGTCTTTTGGAAGAGCAGGCTTTGGAGAAAAAAATCACCCTGGAAAAAGTACACCTGGACATGTCGGACTGGTTTTCCTGGACCCATCTGGGTCAAAGGCACGGGGCATGCAAGATCCTTCTGGACAAGGACAGAAAGGTGATTGTTGGCGCCCATGTCCTGGGCATGGGTGCTGAAGAACTGGCCAATATGTTCGCTTTGGCCATACGCCTTGAACTGCCGGTGGAAAAAATAAAACAGGTCCTTCTGGCCTATCCCACCAAAGGCTACTACTTCAAAAAGATGCTGGGCTGATGTCAGATGATCTGCCTGGTCTTGGTCATGGTAAATCCATCAGGGCCAAGATCCTGAAAAACCCTCTGGATCACAAATAAAGGGCTTAAATACTCTTTTTCCCAGGAAAAAGTCAGCTCAAGGACATGACCCTGCCACTGGGAGCTTTTGACCAGCCCTCGGATATCTCTATTGGTCACTTTTTTCTTGCCCTGTTTTTCCACCATGAACAGATCACTCTTGACAAAGTCCGACCAGATTTTCTGCAGCTCTGAAACATCCTGCCTGTCTGGACGAAATTCTACTCTGAACTCTTCCAGCCTGGCTTGGGCCTGTTTGCGGCCAAGGCTCAATTCCTCCACCCTCAAGACTTTCAACCCGTTGGGAAGATTCATATTCAAACCGTCTATTATCTTTTTTTCCGGTTCAGCCTGGCGCAGGAACACATTAAACCACTCGGCCAGGCTGGCAATACCTACGGAAAGGGCCTGACCAAAAGATATCAAGGGCATGGGCCTGAATCCCCTGGAAAAAGACAGGGGGAGGTCGCACCTGCGCATTGCCCTTTCCAGCAGGGATTGCAGCTCCAGCTGGCTCAAATATACCGACAGCCCGGTTTTTTCATACCAGATCCGGTAATGAAAATTCTTGGCAAAGAGCTCTTGTTGCTCAAAATCAACCGCCTTGTTCTGTCCCTCCTGGTCTCTGTGCTCAAGGTTCAGGATGTTGTCTACCCGGGTCCTGCCCGGTCCCTGCAGTCTTGAAGGGTTGTTTTTCCTATCGCACACCCCGCAGCTGCGGCAGGTGTGGTAACGGCAGTCCCTGGTAATTTTAGTCTCAAGGGCCCTGCTTCTTTCAGAGGCAAGGTATTTCCTGCTCACTCCGGAATCAAGGTGATCCCAGGGCAAAGCCTGGTCCTGTGTCCTGGACCGCAGATAAATTTCTGGGTCAAGTTCTTCCTGTTTCAGGATCTCCAGCCATGGCTCAAGGCTGAAATGATCCGACCAGCTTGTAAAAACCTGTCCCTTTCTCCAGGCTGATTCAACTACCCGGGAAAGTTCCCGCCCACCCCTGGAAAATACCCCTTCCAACAGACTCATTTCTGGATCGTGCCACTTCAGGCTCAGTTTTTTGTGAGGCCGGAAAAGCTCTCTTAAATAGCTGATTTTTTCCCTGGCCTCTTCCAGGCCCATCTGGCTTTCCCATTGAAACGGGGTCTGGGGTTTAGGCACAAACAGGGAAATTGAGGCAGTAACCTGAATCCTCCTGGGACCATGCTTTCCGGTTTCCAGAACCTTGAGGCACAGGTCCCTGATCCCCTTTATGTCCTCCAGGGTTTCTGTAGGCAAACCGAGCATGAAATACAGTTTAGCCCCGTTCCAGCCCAGCCTGAAAAGGGCCTGGGTATGGCTTAAAAGCTCATCCTCATGGATTCCCTTGTTGATGACATCCCGCAGACGCTGGGTTCCGGCTTCCGGGGCCAGGGTAACATGGGTCCGTCTGATGCGGGCCATAAGCTGCATAAGTCTTTCACTAACCGATCCCACCCGCAGGGAAGGCAGGGAAATAGACACCTGCCTGCTCTGACATCCGGCAAAGGTTTCCAGAAAAAGTCGTTCCAGAGCAGAAAAGTCACCGGTACTTAAGGAAAGAAAAGACAGCTCCTCCAGTCCGGTACCTTTCAGTCCATTATTAATTATATCTACAAGATCTGGAACTTTTCTTTCTCTTACCGGCCGGTAAATGATCCCTGCCTGGCAGAACCTGCATCCCCGGGTACAGCCCCGGGCTATTTCAACGCTTAACCGGTCATGAACGATCTTGCCAAAGGGAAGTACCTGACTGGTGGGAAAGTCCACCTGATTCAAGTCATTGACTAAGGCCTTAAAAACCCTCTGGTAGTTATTAAATACCGGGATGGGCTTTCCCTGGGGAACAGGCCTGAAAAAAGACGGGATATAAACCCCGGGAAAGTCCTTGAGCCTGGCCAGCAGCTCATTCCTTCCAGATCCCGCCTCCCTGGCCTGCTTCACCGCCTCTGCTATAATGACCAGCAGTTCCTCACCATCACCCAGGACCATGAGATCAAAAAAATCCGCCACTGGTTCGGCATTAAATACAGCCCCTCCACCAGCGATCACCAAGGGGTGCTGATCACTCCTTTCAGCCGACCTTAGAGGAATCCCTGCCAGATCGAGCATGAACAAAATATTGGTGTAGCAGAGTTCATGGGTCAGGCTGAAGGCCAGGATGTCCAGATCCATGAGCGGAGTATCTGATTCCAGGGTACACAGGGGAAGGTTGTGTTCCTTGAGTATCCGGGCCGCATCCATTGACGGGGCAAAAATCCGTTCAGCCCAGAAGTCCGGCTGGTCATTGATCTGTTTGTAAAGTAATTTCTGTCCCAGATAGGACATGCCGACTTCATACCGGTCCGGAAATGCCAGACCAAGATGGACAGCTACATGGGCCTTATCCTTGTGAATGGAGTTTATCTCGTTGCCCAGGTAATGACTGGGTTTTGGTAGAAAAGGAAGCAGTTCTTTCATTTTTCATCCAGCATTTAGATCCTGTCCAGGCTACAGCGCAACCGGATTTAAATCTTCAGCCCTCAAGTCTTAGGATATCCGTTTAAAAACCGCACCAAAAAAGGATTCATTGAGTTCAAGTCCGGTCTCAGTCTCAAAAATTCTTTCCAAAACAAAATCTTTGTGCCTGGCTAAAAAACCATCAACCTGGCCCTGGTTTTCAAGTCTGCTCAGGGTGCAGGTCAGATAAACCACCCGGCCGGGCATCTGTATGCTCCGGGCAGCACTGTCAAGCAGTCCGGTCTGAATCTGGACCAATCGCTTAACATCCCCAGGCCTTCTTTTCCACTTGATATCAGGTCTGCGGCTCAATACTCCCAGCCCAGTGCAGGGGGCATCAACAAGAATGGTTCCTGGCTTATTTTTTAACGGAGGAAATATTCCCGAGGCCCTGAAGACCTTGGCAGATCTGCCATAGGCCGTTCTGAACCGACTGAGGTTTTTCAAACGTTTCAGGCTGACATCGCTTGAATAGACCTCCAAGCCATGGTCCAGCATCAGGAGGGTCTTTCCACCGCTGCCGGCACACATATCCCAGACTGGACCAGTCCAGCTGGTCATTCCCAGTTCATGCAGGGCCTGCTGGCCAGCAAAACTCTGAACCGCTCCTCCCCCTCTGGCCAGGAATTCATTGAGCCCGGGCCACTCCGGGTTGACCAGAATGCTTCTGCCCATCCGAAGCATCACCTGGCTGTCAGGGATGGACACCCCGGCCTCAGGCCGAAGCTCTCTGATTCCCAAGGGAGGCTTTTCCAGACCCTGACGTAAATACTTCAGGCAGAGTTCTCTTCCATAGGTCTTTTTCCACATCCGGACAATCCACAACGGGCAGGAATAAAATCTGGACCATAAAAGCAGCTCATCAGGGTCATCACCTGCAAACTCCTTAATGGAATGCATGTCCAGACCTTTGATCTTGCGCAGAACAGCATTGACCAGACCGGACATCCTGGGTCCAAAGAACTGCTTTGCCAGTTCAACAGCCCTGGAAACGGTTGCGTAATCCGGAACCCTGTCCAGAAAATGAAGTTCGTAAGCAGCCAGCCCCAAAAGAATCCGCAGCTTGAACGGAAGTTTTTCCGGCTTGTCCAGAAAAAGACCCAGCTTGAAATCGATTCGGCCTTTGCAGCGTAAATACCCGTAAGCCATTTCAGTTATCAATCCTCTGTCCCTGGCATCAACAACAGCCTGTAATTCCCGGTCAAGGGCTTCCTGCAGGTCTGCCGGTCCGGCCAGGCAATGCCAGACTGCTCTTAAAACTGACAACCTTGGATCTGGAGAAGGCATATTATTTCTTGCTGGTTATTGTGAAGAGACAGGAAGGTGGATCCGGATTCGCATTTGCTGCCCGGAAGCTGCTCATCCAGACATCCTGGCAGACAGGGGAAGACAAAGCACTGGTTTCAAGGTCCTGGTGAACCAGAAGGCTGTTCATCTCTGCTGACAAAAAGGTCCAGAGCCCTGCGCACATGCTCCAAAGCCACCTGGGTGTCCAGGCAGGGTCCCATGGGCCGGTCATTTAAAACCCCGTAGACCGGAATGGGGTAGGTATCCTGGATTCCACTGGCCAGATCCCGCTCACAGGCCACGGCCAGGATTATCTTTGGCCGAAGATTGACCACGATCCTCCTGGCTATGGTCCCGCCCGTGGCTATGGCCAGATGGACCCCGAACTCCCGGCTCAAATCAAGAAGTCCGGCAATGGCGCACTCACCGCATCTTTTGCAGTTATGCACGTCATAGGTGAGCCTCCTGCTGCAGACGCTTTTCTGCAGACAGTGGGGCATGAGCATCAAAACCCGGTCAGGAGAGTACTTGCGGTTTTCCGAAAGTACCAGTTCGTTATTGACCTTGATAAAGGATGATCTGATTTTCTGCTTGGGTATGCCCAGCATCCGGCCGATGATGGTCATCAGAGGCAGGAATATCCTGATACTCATCCCCCTGATCTTCCCTGAAAAAAGGATTCTGCGCTTAAGCAGGATATTCAGGACCAGGGCCAGGGAGGCCCAGGCAACAAAAGCAATGGCCAGGAAAATGACCCCGCCCAGAACCCAGGGGGCTGCAGGATGGATATTGGCCAGACCCAGAAAAGGGATCAGCCACAACAGGACAAGGATCAGGCAAACCAGGACCGACGTGGTGGTAATAAGACCAATAAAGAGTCTTTTCCTGGCCACAAAAGAAGACTCGATCTCCTTTTCCAGAAATATTTCTTCTTGCTGGGACATTGAAATCCTGATGCAGCTGCAGCCGTTTACCCGTCACACTTGCTCAGAAAACCACATTCAAAGCTTTTGGCATCCATTTCCCGTCCTCCGCCCGGCTTGATCCTGGGCACAAGATAAAATCCGTCCCTGCAGGCAATGGGCAAAAAACCGTCCTTTTCCTTCATAATGGTTCCAGGCAGAACACCTTCAGGTTTTTCCGGCCCGATCTTTCCGGGATATATTTGAAGCCTGATCATTTTTTGCCCGGGACCAGGCCAGTCAAAATAGGAGCCAGGCCACGGAAAAAGGGCCCTTATCCGGTCATGTATCTCTTTGACGGGCTGGTCCCAGTCAATCGAGCCTTCATTCTTGGTCAGCTTGGGAGCGTACGTGGCCATGGGCTCGTTTTGGTCCATGAGGGCCAGATTTCCAGTCTCCAGACCTTCCATGGCTTCAATCAGCATTTGACCACCCATCCGGGCAAGTTCGTCATGAAGGGATCCGGCTGTGTCCGATATCCCGATCCCCATGGCCCGCTGCAGGATAACTGGTCCACTGTCAAGCCCCCGGGTCATGCGCATGATACTTATTCCAGTCACTACTTCCCCGTTCATAATGGCCCTTTGAATAGGAGCAGCACCCCGGTATCTGGGCAAAAGAGAGGCATGAACATTCAAGGGCATCAGTCTGGCAGCATCCAGGACCTGCTGGGGCAGGATAAGTCCATAGGCAGCCACCAGCATATAGTCCGGTTTGAATGATTCAAGGGTGTTAATGTCAGCCGGATCCTTGAAACCGGCTGGCTGAAGGACCTCTATCCCCTTTTCCAGGGCCAGCAGTTTCACTGGAGAGGCCTTGGGCCTCTGGCCCCGGCCACAGGGCCGGTCAGGCTGGGTGTAAACCGCCACGACCCTGCCCCCGGACCAGTTCAGGACATGCTCCAGGATGATCCGGGCAAAATCCGGAGTACCCATGAATACTAGTCTTTTTTGGTTTTTATCCATCTTGAAAGCTTTTTGTCATACATTTTCCGCTTCAACCGGCTGATCCGGTCAATGAAAAGGATCCCGTCCAAATGATCAATTTCATGCTGAAGACAGGTGGCCAGCAGATCGTCGGCATCCAGGATGACCTGGTTGTTCTTCAGATCCAGGGCTCTGACTCTGATCTTTTCAGCCCGGCAGACCGAAGACTTGTAGCCCACAACACTGAGACAGCCCTCCTCACTTTCCGACTCTCCCTGGCTGTCGATTATTTCCGGGTTGACCAGGACCATCAGGTCATCCCTCTTATCTGGTCCGCTGAGATCAACCGTTATCAACCTGAGTCCCTCGCCGACCTGGGGTGCGGCCAAACCAATGCCCCGGTTTTGGTACATGATTTCGGCCATATCTCCAGCCAGATCCCTTATGTAGTCGTTGATTTCTGCCACAGGCTCGGCCTTGCGGCTAAGGATCTCCTCTGGATAGGTGACTAATTTTCTGGACATGTTCATCCCTGTCCGGGTTTTTCCCGGAGCTTCAAGCCCAGTTCCCGAAGCTGGCCAGTGGAAACCTGAGACGGAGCCTCAGTCATTACACAGGCTGCTTTCTGAGTTTTGGGGAAAGCAATCACATCTCTTATGGATGAAGAACTGGTCATAAGCATGATAAGTCTGTCCAGACCAAAGGCAAGACCGCCGTGGGGAGGAGCCCCGTACTCCAGGGCCTGAAGCAGAAACCCGAACTTGCTGCCGGCCTCTTCATGTTCAATGCCCAGGGCGTTGAACATGGCCTGCTGATCCCGGGTATTGTGGATCCTCACTGATCCCCCGCCCACCTCGTGTCCATTCAACACCAAATCATAGGCCCTGGCCAGGGCCTGGCCGGGATCGGTCTTGAGCAGATCAATGTGCCCATCTCTGGGTGCGGTAAAGGGATGGTGTCTGGCCATCCATCTTTTTTCCTCTTCGTCCCATTCAAGCAGGGGGAAATCCGTGACCCACAATGGGGCAAAAACATCCTTAGGAATCATGTCAAAACGTTCACCAAGTTTAACTCTTAAAAAGCCTAGAGCTGTATTGACCATGTCAGGCGCTCCAGCCTGGAAGAATACGATATCTCCAGTCTGCAGCTCCAGTTCGGCGCTCAGGGCTGTGCGCTCCTCAGGGCTTAAAAATTTGGCTATGGGTGACTGCCACTCGTTATCCTTGATCTTAATCCAGGCCAGCCCCTTGGCACCGTAGATTTTGACAAATTCAGTGTAATCATCAATTTCTTTCCTGGACAGAACACTCCCTGCCGGTATGACCAGGGCCTTGACCAGCTGGGCTTCTGCAAACAGCCTGAATTCTGATCCCTTGACAATATGGGTGACATCCCTGAGCTTCAGATCAAACCTGATATCAGGCTTATCAAGACCGTAATCAGCAATGGCCTGGGCATAGCTGATTCTGGTAAACGGGGTCTCCAGGTCAATATCCATGACTTTTTTAAACAGGTCTGAGACTAAGCTTTCGGCCAGAGACATGACCCCTTCCTCGTCAACAAAGGACATCTCCAGATCAATCTGGGTGAATTCGGGCTGTCTGTCAGCCCGGAGATCCTCATCTCTGAAACATCTGACCACTTGATAATAGCGGTCAAGACCTGAACACATTAAAAGCTGCTTGAAAAGCTGGGGCGATTGCGGCAAAGCATAGAACTGTCCCTGGTTGAGTCGACTGGGGACCAGAAAATCCCTGGCTCCTTCTGGAGTGCTTTTGGTCAGCACCGGGGTTTCAACTTCAAGGAACTCGTTTTCATGAAGAAAGCTTCTCACTGTCTGGACCGCCTTGCTCCGAAACTCAAGGTTTCTGGCCATGGAAGGACGTCTCAGATCCAGATAGCGATACTTGAGGCGAAGGCTCTCAGCAACATCCACCCTGTCTTCAATAATAAACGGGGGGGTTTTGGAACGGTTCAGGAGTCTGAATTCGGTTACAGCCACCTCTATCTGACCGGTTTTCAGATTAGGGTTGATCATGTCCTTGGGCCTGGCCCGAACTATTCCCTTGATAGCCATGACATATTCAGAACGCAGCCCATGCGCCTCTTCCAGGGCCTCAGCACTGGAATCCGGGGTGAAGACCACCTGAGTCAAGCCATGTCGATCCCGCAGGTCGATGAAAATAAGCCCGCCATGGTCCCGCCGGTACTGGACCCAGCCCATGAGACAAACCTGCTGCTCATTATTCTCCAGAGTCAGTTCACAGCAGTTATGAGTCCTGACCCACCAGCCCAGAGGCTTAACCTGCAATTCGGTCCTTGATTCTTCCATTTATCCGTTCCTTAGATAGTTGTTATTCTTTGCCTTGATGTTCAATCCCAGGGCCTGCTCAACATCATCCTGGCTGACCCCGCGCTGCACCCCGGTGGCCATATCCTTGACCTGAATCTCTCCCTTGTTCAACTCGTCAATTCCCAGCAGCAGACAGGTCTTAACCCCGAGTTTGTTTGCCTGTCTGAGCTGAGCTTTAACGCTTTTGACCTGAAAGCCCATTTCTCCGGAAAAGCCCTTTTCCCGGAGCCGCTGGGCAAGCAGAAGGGCCTTGTCCATGGCCTGCTCATGCAGCACAGCCAGATAGAAATCCTGAGGCTTCTGGTTGACCTGGCCCAAAAGCATGGCCAGCCTTTCCATGCCGCAGGCAAAGCCGATTCCGGGCACATCAGGCCCTCCCAGGGCCCGGACCAGACCGTCGTACCGTCCGCCTCCAGCCACACTGCTCTGGGCTCCGATATCGTGAGAAACTACTTCAAACGTGGTCCGCTGATAATAGTCAAGGCCCCTGACCAGGTTTGGATTCAGGTGATAATTCAGCCCTGCCTTGTCAAGCATGCTGACCACCCGCTCAAAATGGATTTCACAGTTTTCACACAGATTTTGATTGATCCTGGGAGAATCCATGACCAGATCTCTGCATCCTGGGACCTTGCAGTCCAGAACACGCAGCGGGTTGGTGCTCATCCTGCGCTGACAGTCCGAACAAAGCCCGTCATGATCCACCCCCTGGAGGTATTGTTTCAAAGCCTGATGAAAGGCCGGGCGGCACTGGGAGCACCCCAGGGAGTTGAGTTCAATATCCAGTTTGCTCAGACCCAGAGCCCGGAGGTAAGTCCAGAGCATGATTATCACTTCAGCATCCGACCAGGGGGAGTCTTCACCCAGCACCTCCACGTTGATCTGGTGAAACTGACGGGTCCGGCCCTTTTGCGGACGTTCGTAACGAAACATGGGGCCAAAGGTGAACAGCCGGCTCACATTTCCGGTCCCGGCCAGGGGACTGTCAGTATATGCCCGGACCACTCCGGCGGTGGCTTCAGGCCTTAAGGTGATACTCCTGCCCTTGCGGTCGGGAAAAGTGTACATCTCCTTTTGGACCACATCCGTCTCCTGCCCTATGGAGCGGGCAAAAAGCTCGGTCTGTTCCACAACAGGGATTCGAACTTCCTGGTATCCATACCTGGAGAAAATATCCCTGGCCGTCTCCTCCATAAATACGTAAGCCGTACTTTCAGGAGGAAAAAGGTCAAAAAAGCCTTTTATTCTGCTTATCTTGCTCATCAGTAATAATATTCAGGGTTAAATATGCTGCGGTTCGGGTTCAGCCAGGTCAGGTATAAACCCAGTTTATCAGGGCATACCCGGCTTACTGGACACCGGAAACCAGACATAGTAGGTTTCTTAGCTAGAAAGTCAGCCTGTTCAAGACAACTCCGGCAAACAAAATATGGCTGCCCCTATTTTGCAGAACCGCAGGGCAGAACTCAAATGGGCTGCACAGATGTCCCCTGTCCGGTCTTGTCCAAAAACTTGAGCCTGATCCGGCCCTTAAACCATCAGATGTTATTCAAAGCCGGATGGAATGTCAAAATGTAACTGAACCAGTATAATAAAGGGTGAAAATGAATAAAGGCGTATCCATAGTCGGCTTTAAAAAAAGCGGCAAAACAACCCTCATGCTCGAGCTGGCCAGGGAATTTAAAAAAAGGGGCAGCAAGCTGTCTGCAGCCAAGTTTTCCCATCACGGCTTTGACCGCCAAAACACTGATACAGATCTTCTGGCTGGTCAGGCAGTGGACCTGGCCGGTCTGTCTGAAGAACAGACCATATTTTTCTGGCAGAACAGGAAGTACCTTCCAGATCTGCTTCCACTGATGAAAGGAGACCTGCTCCTGGTGGAGGGAGGAAAAAAACTTGGCTGGCTGCCCAGGATACTGGTCCTCAAACATCCCCGGGAAGCCGAGGAACTGGACTACGGCCTGGCCATGGCCACCTGGGGCGACATTAAAACCGCTTACCTGCCCCACATAAACAGAATTGAGGAACTGGCCGATCTGATCCAGGAAAAAGGCTTTATCCTGCCTGGACTTGATTGCGGGTCATGCGGACATGAAACATGCAGGGATCTTGGGAAAAGAATCCTGGCTGGCCAGGCCGGCCAGGAGGATTGCCTGGCGGTCAACTCCGAATGTGAAATCAGGGTCAACGGCCAGATTGTCGGGATGAACCCCTTTGTGGAAAGGATCTTTAAAAAAACTCTCCAGGCCATGCTGTCCGAACTAAAGGGCTACTCTCCAGGCAGGGTTGAAATAAAAATCAACCTGTAGTATTTTTGATCTGACCGTAACTCCCGACCAGCAGGCGGTATCAGGTCTGCTCTCAAAAAATCTTCCCTGGACAACATCCTTATTGACAAGGCTGAACATGAGCAAAGGAAAAATTCTCGTTACCGGCGGAGCCGGTTATATCGGAAGCCATGCCTGCAAGGAGCTGGCTGAGTGCGGATACCTGCCAGTCACTCTGGATAACCTGGTTTATGGCCATAAACAGGCTGTAAAATGGGGACCTTTGATCAGAGGCGACATCAATGAGCCGCAAGTCCTGGACTTTATCTTCACCAGTCACCAGCCTGAAGCAGTTATTCATTTTGCTGCTTACACCTATGTTGGAGAGTCTGTAACTGATCCTGCCAAATACTACCGGAACAATGTGGCCGGGACCCTCACTCTTCTGGAAGCAATGCGCAGGCACTCCTGCCAGAGAATCATTTTTTCAAGCACCTGTGCCACTTATGGCCAGCCTTTGAAAACACCCCTTACAGAAAGTCATCCTCAAAACCCCATCAATCCCTATGGCTGGGGAAAGCTCATGATTGAACAGATCCTGAATGATTTTGACCGGGCCTATGAAATAAAAAATATCAGTCTGCGCTATTTCAACGCAGCCGGGGCTGATCCTCAAGGATTGATCGGCGAAGACCACCATCCGGAAACCCACTTGATCCCTCTGGCCATCATGACGGCCATGAAGCTGAAAAAAGAACTCAGCATATTTGGACAGGACTACCAGACCCCGGACGGAACCGCCATCCGCGACTATATCCACGTCACCGACCTGGCCAGAGCCCACATCCTGGCCCTTGAATACCTTACCAAGCATGGTCAGAGCGACTGCTTCAACCTGGGTACAGGCCATGGGCACAGTGTACAGCAAGTGGTGGAGACTGTGGAAAGGGTCAGCAGAGTCAAGGTACCGGTAAGGGCTGCAGCCCGGCGTCCAGGAGACCCCCCTGTCCTGGTGGCTTCCTCTCGGAAAGCAGAAGACTGCCTGGGCTGGAAGCCCGAGTTCAATGAACTTGAGACCATCGTCAAGACTGCCTGGGAATGGCACAAAACACATTCCAACCCAGACTATGGACCGTAAAATACCCGTATTCACTCTTGTGATTGTCTGCTTTTCCCTGCTTAGCCTTGTGTCCCAGGCTTTTGCCGGCACTCTGGAGGATCAGCGCAAAAGATTTCTGGATGCTGAAAAAGCCCTGGAACTGGGGCGTACAGATGAATACCGGCAGCACCTTTCCCTTCTTCAGGACTACCCTCTTTATCCTTATCTTGAATATCAGGAAATAAGAAAGAACATCTCTCTGGCTCAGGAGGGGCGGATCCTCAATTTTCTGGAAGAATACGCCTCAACCCCCCTGGCTGGACGATTGAGGCAGGAATGGACCGAATATCTGGCCAAAAATAACCATTGGGACAGGCTTGTAAGGGACTTCAGGACTCCTGCCCCCCAGGCCCTGCAATGCTCGTACGCCAGGGCCCTTTTGGAGACCGGCAACACCCCTGCAGCCTGGAACGAGGCTGAGAACCTCTGGCTCTTTGGACGTTCAAGGCCTAAACAGTGCGATCCAGTCTTTAACCAGTGGAGGGAACAGAACCGCTTGAGTTCAGACCTGGTCTGGCATCGGATTCAGCTGGCCATTGACCAGGGCCAGGCCGGGCTGGCCCGCTATCTGGGCAGGTATCTTTCAGATCAGGACAGATCCTGGCTTAACCTCTGGCTTAAAGTTCTGGAAAAACCATCCACAACCCTGGAAATCGACTGGAACGCCATTGACCATCCCGCTGGTCAGATAATCCTGACTCAGGGCATGGGAAAACTCATTCGCGAGGATACCCCCAAGGCTCTGGCTCAATGGGAGCAACTGAAAAAAGAATACGATTTCAGATCCTTTGACACCAGACCCATTGACCAGGAAATAGGTCTTTACCTGGCTCTGAGAAAACACCCTCAGGCTCTGAAATATCTGCAAAATCTGCCGGATCAGGTCAAAACCCCTGCCCTCAGGGAATGGCATATCAGAAGTGCCATCTATGCTGGAAACTGGTCCGAGGCCTTGGCAGCCTGGGAAGGGCTGGACAGGGAAAGAAAAAACTCTCCCAGGTGGACATACTGGAAAGCAAGAGCTCTGGAGCAAACCGGCCAGATTCAGCAGGCCCGGATCCTGTATCAGAGTCTGACCGGAAGACAGAACTATTTTTCCCTGCTGGCTTCTGACAGATTGAATCAGCCATACGACATACCTCAAAGGGCCATTGTTTCTCATGGTCAGCAGATCCTTGCCCTGAAAAATGAACCCGGAATTGCCCGGGCTGTGGAGCTTTTTCATCTGGATCGAATGCCTGATGCCCGCAGAGAATGGAATCTGGCCCTGTCCGGCAGAAACAGCTCCCAGTTGAAGGCTGCTGCTGTCCTGGCCCATGACCTGGGGTGGCAGGACCGGGCCATAATTGCTGCAGCTGGTGCTGGAGAATACGATGACCTGGTGCTTCGCTTCCCTTTGTCCTATCATGAGTATATCTTCAATCATTCCAGGACCAGAGACCTGAATCCGGTCTGGGTCTTTGCCCTGGCCAGACAGGAAAGCATGTTCATGCCCGATGTTGGCTCTCCGGCCGGTGCCCTCGGGGTCATGCAGATTATGCCCGGAACAGGAAGAATGATTGCCTCCATGATGGGTGAAAGCTTCAGAAACGTTAACATCCTGCTCTGCCCGGAGACCAGCATTCGTTTCGGCACCTTTTATCTGAGCAGACGGCTCCAGGAGCTGCAGAACAACCCGGTTCTGGCAACTGCGGCCTACAATGCAGGAATTCAGAGGATCAAGGCCTGGCTGCCTCAGGACCGGTCCGTGGCAGCCGATGTCTGGGTGGAAAACATCCCGTTTTTTGAGACCAGGGACTACGTGGAAAAAGTATTCACATACAAGGCTGTCTACAATCGCCGGCTGGGCCTTGACCAGCAGAGCATAAGCTCTTTTATGCCGGAAATCAGGGCCGGCGATGCCCTGACCGCTGAGCATGCAGCTGACTAATTGGGCAAGCCCTTTTTAATCCCTGTTTTGGCCCCAGCCCATCATGTGGACCATGCTCATTTTGGTTCAAAGCCTGATTCAGCAGGCAGGCCCTTAAAACTTTCCTTGATAAATATTTCAAACCAACCTAAATTTTATTCTTTGAAACTTTTGCTCAACTGGGATCTCACATAATAAGCACTGCTCTGGAGACAGCATGTTCGGAAAGCACTTCACCTATACATCCAAAAATGATTGGCCCCCAATAAAGTCTTGGCTTTTGACCAGAATGAAGCCTGATTTGTCAGTGGAAGGCCCTGTCCGGGAAATCCTGGATAAGGTCATGACCCAGGGTGACCGGGCTGTGGTGGAATATACCCGCCAATTTGACTGCCAGGACTTTGAGGTCCAGGATATCAGGCTGGATAAGAAACTCATTGGTCAGTCCCTGTCCCTGGTGGACCAGCAGGACCTGGACATCATCAAGGAAGCTGCCCTGCGCATCAGAAAATTTCATGAACATCAGGCCCAGAAATCATGGTTCATCCCGGATGATGACGGAGCCATTATGGGTCAGATGGTGACCCCGGTCTTCAGGGCCGGCCTGTACGTTCCTGGCGGACAAGGCGGTGAGACCCCCCTGATATCTAGCCTGCTCATGAACGCCATACCCGCCCAGGTGGCAGGGGTTGAGTCGATTTGCGTTGTTTCTCCGCCCCGAAAGGATAAAACCCTTAACCCGTACCTCCTGGCCACGGCCCATATCCTGGGTATTGAAGAAATATACCTGTGCGGCTCTGCCTGGGCTGTGGCAGCCATGGCCTACGGAACAGAGACTGTACCTCATGTAGATTTCATTGCCGGGCCAGGGAATATTTTTGTCACTACTGCCAAAAAAATGCTTGTGGGCCAGGTTGGCATTGATATGATTGCCGGGCCCAGCGAGGTGGCAGTCCTGGCCGACCAGACCGGCAAACCTGAGTTTATAGCAGCCGACATTCTTTCTCAGGCTGAACATGATCCCCTGGCAGGAACCTATCTCATCACCACTCAAGAAGACCTGATCAAGGAAACAGCCCGGGAACTGGAAAAACAGACTGCCAGGCTTGCCAGAGCCGACATTGCCCAGAAAGCCCTTAAGGACTGGGGAGCATCATTTCTGGTCCCGGATCTTGAAACCGGATTTGAACTCTCCAACTCCATCGCCCCTGAGCACTTTGAACTCTGTCTTAAAGACCCCTGGTCCTGCCTGGGCATGATCCGAAACGCCGGAGCTGTTTTTATGGGAGAATTCTCTCCAGAACCTGTGGGGGACTACTTCGCAGGGCCCAACCACGTCCTGCCCACCCTTACCACGGCCCGCTTTTCCCAGGCCCTGTCAGTGCAGTCTTTTCAAAAAAATATCAGCATCCTGTCTGCAAACCAGGATTATCTGCACAAACATGGCCCCAAGATAGCCCGCATGGCCAGGCTTGAAGGTCTGGAAGCCCATGCCCGAAGTATTGAAGAACGTCTGCACAGATAACCTGCCTGCCCTGTTACTTTTCAAGAGGATGGGTGTGCATTCTGATTCACCAAACATTGACAACCAGGAGGATAAATAAAACATGAAAGTAGTGGCCCAAACCAGCATCAAGGAATATCCCCTTTTATCCAGAGGCAAGGTAAGGGATATCTATGAAATAGATCCGTCCACCCTGCTCATTGTGACCACTGACCGGATGAGCGCCTTTGACGTGGTCATGAATGAACCTATTCCATTCAAAGGAGCAGTCCTGAACCAGATCACCCTGTTCTGGATGGAAATGTTCCAGGACATCGTTGAGAACCATTTGATAACCCCTGATGTAGATGAGTTTCCCAAGGATCTCGAACCCTACAGGGAAGAGCTGGAAGGGAGGTCAGTCCTGGTCAAGAAGGCCAAACCCCTGCCCATTGAATGCATTGTCCGTGGCTATATCACAGGATCTGGATGGAAGGACTACAGAAATACCGGCAAAGTCTGCGGATATGACCTGCCCGAGGACCTTGTGGAATCCCAGAAACTGCAGCAGCCTTTGTTCACCCCTTCCACCAAGGCCGATGTCGGGGACCATGATGAAAACATCACCCTGAACGAGGCCAGGCTCCGAATCGGCGACACCCTGGCTGGAAAAGTGGAAGAACTGTCCATGGCAATCTACGCCAAAGGCAGGGACTACGCAGCCCAAAAAGGAATCATTGTGGCTGACACTAAATTTGAGTTCGGGGAAATCAATGGCAGGCTGGTACTCATAGATGAAGTCCTGACTCCGGACTCCTCCAGGTTCTGGCCTGCGGACAGATATGAGCCTGGAAAGAGTCAGCCCAGCTTTGACAAACAGTATCTGCGGGACTGGCTGGAGACCACTGGCTGGGATAAAAAGGCCCCAGCACCAGCCCTGCCCCGGGAGATCATCGAAGAAACAGGCAACAAGTATCTTTTGGCCTACAGGCTGCTAACCGGCAAGAACCTGGTATAAGGGAGGTGTCAATGCTTCTTGAGAATAAAAAAGCCCTGATTTTCGGACTGGCTAACAACAAAAGCATTGCCTACGGCATTGCAGAAAACTTCAAAAAAAATGGAGCATCTCTGGCTTTCAGTTATGTAGGTGAACCACTCAAAAAAAGGGTTGAGCCCATCAGTCAGGAACTGGGCGGAGATTTCATCTTTGACTGCGACGTCACCAGTGATGACCAGATAAAGTCAGCAGCCCGGCTGGTCAGGGAAAAATGGGGCCAGGTGGACGTTCTGGTCCACTCTGTGGCCTTTGCCAACCGCGATGACCTCCAGGGAAGGTTCATTGACACTACCAGGGAAGGCTTTAAACTGGCTCTGGACGTGTCTGCCTACTCCCTGACTGCTCTATGCCAGGCCTTTGAGCCTCTGCTTTCCAAGAATGCTTCGGTTATGACCATGACCTATTATGGCTCCCAGAAAGTCATTACCAATTATAATGTAATGGGTGTGGCCAAAGCCGCCCTGGAAGCATCCACCCGTTATCTGGCTGCTGACCTGGGAATGAATGGAGTCAGGGTCAATGCCATCAGTGCCGGTCCCATCAAGACCCTGGCTGCATCGGGCATCAGTGGATTCAAAACCATCTTGTCGACCATTGAAGAAAAAGCACCCCTAAGACGGAATGTGGACCAGAACGATGTGGGCAAAGCAGCCTTGTACCTGGCCTCTGATTTGTCCTCCGGAACCACGGGTGAGGTTCTTTACGTGGATTCCGGATACAATGTACTGGGAATCTAGAATTGAGGATCTGATTTGCGGGAAACTGGAGCAGCCCCAAGGGCATTACCTGACCGGAAACTGCTTCCTTTCCCGCAGGCCTTATCCTGACTTTACAAACTAACCAACCCTGGAAGGAAAATGAGTACTGTTTTATGGTTGATCTTAGTCATAGTCTTCTGGGTGCTCATAGCCAAATATGTGCTGCCCAAACTTGGCCTTCAAGGCTGAGGACCTCGAAAAGACCAAAGTTGCCGGGGGCAACAATGCGACATTAATAAAAATGGCCCAGATGACAAATCCTGATCCTTGGGGAAAGGACCGTTTGTCAGTCTGAACATGGTGGGTTTTTGGTTGATTTTTTGTCCTTGCCTTTTTCTGATTTATTATTTAGATATCCCGTTCTTTTGGAGAGGTGTCCGAGCTGGCCGAAGGAGCACGATTGGAAATCGTGTAGGCGCTAATCCCGTCTCGGGGGTTCGAATCCCCCCCTCTCCGCCACAGTCAACGATTGAAGCCCCGCTTGCGGGGCTTTTTTATTGGCGAAGATTAGGGCTATTGGCGATTTTATTGGCGATTGAGTTGGAAATCTGTTCTGAAATGGACTCAACCTGGCCAGCCACGGCCTGGTCAACTGCCAGTTCATGCAGATAAATCTGAGTGGTTTTCAAATTCTGGTGGCCAAGCAGGATCTGGATGGACCTGAGATCGTATTTCTGGTTCTGGAGTGCAGACGCCATATAATGACGCAAGCTGTGGGCAGTAAAGTGGCGCACCTGGGCAGCCTTGCACAGATCCTTGAACATATTTTTCAGCTCCCGGGCATGTCGCTCCAGCTTGCCCCCAGTTCTTGGATTGTAAAACACATGCTCTGAATGCCGGTTGGGATCGTCAAACCTTTTTTGCAGAACAGCTCTGGCGGTTTCGGTCATGGCCTGCCGACGCGGCTCCCGATTGCCACCTCTGCGCTTGCTGGTCCAGAGAGTTATAATCCCGGTTCGAAGATCAATGTCATCCCATGTTAGACTGGTGATTTCACTAACTCTGGCAGCAGTATGAATGAGCAACTGGATCAGGTCAGCCTGCCAGCCCCCAGCCATGGACAGGACCGCAGCAATGTCTGCAGGCGGCGGAATATAGCGTAGTGTCCTTTCCACTGGAAATGGCTCAATGCCTGCTGCGGGATTAGGTCCGTTATACAGCTGTTCTTTTTGCGCCCAGGAAAATAACGCACTGATCTCTATCCGGTATTTGTTGGCTGCCTTGGAAGTAACCGTCTCGGCTGAGTGGGCCAGAAAACTCTTGACCAATTGGCGGTCAATATCGCCCATAGTGATGTGGGGATCGTTGAGATAGGTGGTCAGCTTCCGGAGCACTGACCGCTTGTACACGTAGGTGTTGCGCTTTTTGTAACGCAGGCAGTCATTCAGGTATTGTTCGGCTATGACTGAATAGGCCGTGTCTGTCTTCAAACCAGACAAGATTTTCCTTTCTTCGGTGCTTTCCCACTCGCGGGCTTCTTTCTTGGTCAGAAAGCCTCCCTGACGAGCGATACGCCTGCCGTCCATCCACAGGACCGCCAGGTATCTCCTGCCCTTCTTGGTCTGATACTCTGTAACCGCCATTTCCACCACCGCTGCAGTTTGATTTGAGATACGCCAGCACATCATCAGTGTCAAACAGGGCATTCTTTCCGTGCCTTGTTCCAGACTTTTTGAAAAAATGGGGGTATTCCCTCCAGGTGCGATATATGGTGGCAATGGGTGTGTTTAGAAATTCAGCCAGTCCGTGCAAGTCTACTATTGGCACCTGATCACCTCCCAAGCCATCTGGCTGAGTTCGCCGCCGATTGCCTCCACTTGCTCCAGGTCGTCGCACTCTTCCAAAAGCCAGACGCACCAGGTTGCGATGCATCCGGCAAGAAAATTCCACTCCTTGGCCTGACCAGAGTATTGATCTCTGGCCTCGTCAGCCATGAAACTGATCATCATCCAGACAGCAGCATACTGTTCAATTCCGTCCAACCTCCCATGAATGTACTTCATAAGCATAGCCTGGACATTCGCAAAATTAACCCAGGCTCTGCTCAAGGCTTTTTTCCCAATCTCAAGTCCTGTTAGACACTCTTCAGACCAGCTGCAGATCCTCCACATTTGTTCAATCGTGCTGTATAGCCCTCTTCTATGGCTGTGGTTCTCCAGCTCCTTGAGCGCAGCAGCTTCGATCTGGCCGGCACATCCCTGGGCAACGGCTGCCACTGAAGCCAGTACAACCTTTCTTCTTGCCAACTCTTTTCGCCTAGCCGCCTCGGTCTGCTTTTTGAGGCGCCTGGCCTTGGTCATGGGTGGCTTGTTGCCGTATTTCATGTATCTACTTGCTTTCATTGTCTCCACCATGTTGCTCTTTCCAGGTAGTCGGCATATTCAGCCAGGTCACGCCTGAGCTGAATTCGTGTATCCCTGGGATCTTCGCGATCACTGTCTGCGGTCAGCTCCCAAAGTAGATCCAGAGCTTCTATGGCCTTATCCAGTTTCTTGATGATGCCTGGCATTTTCTTTTGGATGTTCACACGGCCTCCAGCATGTTGATTGACTTCATGGTCGTCCTGACGGTGGGCCGGCCGCTTAGGTTGTTTGCTCGGTAAAATGCTTGCGCAAATCCCGGAGGCGTCACGCTGCGCATGGTTGTACGATCAGGACTTGGAGGCAGCCTGTGCATCAATGATCCATGGAGCGGTTTGATCGGGTTTTTCTTTAAATTTGGATTAAACTTTCCCCAGAGAACAGTCCGCTTTGTGTACGGGTCCCCATAATCACACGGATCAAAAATCAGGCGGCGATAAAATCTGAGCTCAGGCACAAGCTTTTCAATTCGTCCCACAGGATTTTCCAATGCCCAGAATTTTGGCTTAAATGCTTCAACCATCACCAGAACCATCAAAGCAAGAGCGATCATGTACTCTGTAAATGAATCAAAGGGGTGCAACCCACTTACATGCCTGTCTTTGTCAGGCCACCATCTGGCCCCTGAACTTGCAAAGGCTGTGCATGGGGGAGCAGAGAGCAATCCGTCAATATGCCCATTGTTTTCTTCTTCAACCAACGACATCAGCCTGCCGAAGCTCTCCAGAATACAGCCTTCAAACTTGTAATCCCACAAAAGAACACGCCATCCAGCTTCGACATATGGCTTTGCCCAGTTGCCGGTGTAGTCATAGACAGACAGAAGAAACGGGGGCTGCTGATTTTTCATTATTAATCACTTCCAACCATGACACTGGTAACAGCGACGCTGCACTGTTCAAGCTGACCATAAAACTCCGCTTCTAGCTGGTGGGCCATTTCGAACCTACCCACAAGGCCAAAAAATGATAAGAGAATTGCCAGTGCCAGAAACATTTTCATGATTCAGCTTCCTGCACATGTTTTTTGAGCAGATCCAAGGTTTCCTGGAACGCTCTGATCCCCCGCAGCAACCTCTCCAAATCATCAGGACTGTCAACAAAAGACATCCGCCTGACCCGGGCCTGCAGATCCGTAGCTATACACTTGGCTTGGAAGCAGACCAGCTCGTGCTGGGAGTTGATTTTCTTTTCGGTCGGTCTTCTATCTTGCACCGTAACTCCTCGTATTCATGCCAGGCAGCATCCGGACCGTTCCAGGCCAGCAAGTTGAACAGCTTGGCTTTCTGACCATAGTCAAGACACGTGTCGTTGATTATCAGCCTTGAAATCTTCCGATGAAACCTGGCAAATTTACTGGACATGTTTTCCCCGCCCTCGCCTGGGGCCAGGGACAGATATGGACAACCAGGCGCCCCTTTTCTTCGCTGCCCTGAACCTCCTGATCATAACCCCGTCCAGGGGATGGGACAGAGGGATGCCCTGAGACTGGATGTATGAAATGAATTCTCTAAATTCGTGGATGTTCATTATTTTCCGTGTTTCTTAAAATATCCGGTTTGAGCAACCAGCCCACAAAACCCCATCTGCTGGACTGCATCAGGGCAAGCCCACCCCCACATCATGCAACCATCAGCAAGACAAAGACAGTCAGTGTGCGTAACCCTTGATTCCGGAGCGGCCACCATCATCCCTATCCGCAATAACGGACAAATCTTTTTCCTGGCCTCCACAGCAGTTAGGCGCATAGTCCTCCCTCATTTTTTTTCCACCCAAGGATCTGTTTCCACCTTCTTCAAGGCTTTTCGAGTCTGGAGATCAGGGGTGTGCAAGAAGTGTCCTGATCCTTCACCCGCAACAATGCGGCCCTGGGTGGCAATTTTGTGTGACTCAGGCGGGATTAAAACCGGCCCTACAGCCCGCACCGCCCGGATCTGTCCCCGACACCCTCATTTCACTGTTCACCAACTTTGGCCTTTCCTGTCCTGGTTCTGCCTTTCACCGGTTGCCTTACTGCCGTACGGGTTCAGGCCCTCTGTGATTGTGCTCTCAGAACTGGTCCAGCTGTTCAACACCAAACCCTCGCCCTACTGGCCGGCCAATTCGATTGTCGCGGCGCTTTCGGTGAGGTTTGCCCGTGTTGTTCAAGAAACGATATTCCTATAAGAATAATATTGTCAACATTAAATTCTTATAAGAATTAAAAGTGCATTTTTTATGATTGCCCTGTGAGCAGCACACTATCATGATCATTAACCTAAAAGATGACTTAAGGTCGGAAAATAAGACGGATGGGAATTGACGAAATTGTTGTTGCGATGCATTAAAAAGAAAATAACGCATGCAAAACAGGGGGTTGAAATTTTGAATCAAAAAGTCAGCATTAAAGAGATCCTCCTAGCTCTGGTTGTAGTCGTGATTTTAATCGCAGTGATACCCGGGAGGCTCAGCATGCTAGGGGGCATTCAGCTCTTTAAAATCATGCCTGCCTGGCTTCCTTGACTGGGAACCTCACAGAAAGTCCATGCATGAAATGATGCAGATGAGTGAGCTTGAACTAAGACGATATGCTCATGAATTTGAAGAGAAAAGATGCCTATGGGTAGCCAGGGAATATAGGAGGAATCCTGGCCTTTGCTTGTCTGCCCAGCTGGATATCTGCCGTGATAAAGGGTTTATCAGATAAGGTGGGTTGGATTGGGATAATAAAAAACCCCGCCGGAGCGGGGCTTTTCATTGCTGTCGTATCTTGCCTTTAGCCTCTTTTTAGGCCTCTGTTCTAGTTATGATTCTCAAATAATTCAAGTAGACAAAAATTTGTTATAATAGTCACTTGGTATTATTGTTCTATCGATAAGTCTCTAACATTGTGCCGACTAAAGTATGGGGCCTTCATCTTGTTAATATATTCTGGCAACCTCAGCCCCTGATAAAACATTATCTCCGATCCCTTACACCTCTCTTGGTTTGCTGAATATGTCATTGAAAAAGGAAGACAAGGAAGTCCAGCATAAAGATCTCTTATCGCCTGATTGTCATCATAGGTCACCAGCCACGATGACGTTAGACTTTTTATGCATTTAGAAACATAATAGTGGTCCGATTGTGTATAGTGATTAGTATATAACAGGTTTCCCTTAGAATAATATGGAGGATCAAAATAAAATAAAGTGTTATTTTTATCAATCTTTGGAGCGATATGTTGTACAAGATCAGTCGCATCTTTGTTATAAACTCGAATTCTTGACTTATGTCTGGCGATCAGATCTATGCGCTTGGTTAGACTTTCTTTGTTAAACCTAGCATTTATCTTGTAGAAATTTGATTGTTTCCTTCCTCCGATTACCCCTCCTTGCAGGATCCCTGACCTGTTGGTCCGATTCAGGTAAAAGGCTGCGAATCCAACCTTATTCAAAGAATATTTATTTTGATGCATAAATATTTCTTTTTGTCTGTCCCACTGTTCAATAGTGACAGGTGTGTCACGTATCTGCTTTTTAAACCATTCTGTTTTATCTAATACTGTATGCCAAAATGCATAGATGGCGGGGTCGATATCGTTTATGACAATATCCCAGACATACTCCTCCAAAAGCAGAGCTAAGGCTACACCAGCTCCCCCAGCATAGGGCTCAACGTACGTTCCATCGTTAAGCTGATTTATTTCGATGATAT
The DNA here is from genome assembly GCF_000686525.1 of Desulfonatronovibrio hydrogenovorans DSM 9292. Lineage (NCBI taxonomy): Bacteria > Pseudomonadati > Thermodesulfobacteriota > Desulfovibrionia > Desulfovibrionales > Desulfonatronovibrionaceae > Desulfonatronovibrio > Desulfonatronovibrio hydrogenovorans. The sequence continues at coordinate 143,100 of NZ_JMKT01000011.1, read as the reverse complement.
CTTTTATTAACGTAGCTAATCTGCCTTTACCGCCAGGATATCTAAGCGGCGAATAATACTGCATATCAGCCCTCCTTCTGAAAGGAAGGATAGCATGACCAAGGCAGGATGGCCAGAATTATTTCCAACATAGGGTTACGAATTTTTCAATGTTATCCCACAAGGTGCAAATCGTCCTAGGATCAGGATTGAAGTCTGGGGAATGAACAAGTCGCTGGAGGGATTTCGCAGACAAAAGCTCATCATGAGCACAAAAGCGCAACATTTCATCGTGGTAGTTTTTTTTGAGCTTACCACTATTAAACATATCGCCAACAATTTGCTTGATATTTTTATGCAACGCATTCTTGTCACACAAGGAATGCTTACGCAGGTAATGATTAACACTTAACTCTAATAAAACCCTTAACAAGACCGATGCAGCGTTGGTAGCTTCTCGAACATCGATTTTTCTTGCAAGTTCAAGGTAGATATCACGGGCCTTTCTGTTTTCCTGAATATCGGATATTTTCAGGGTGGTCTTAACAGGGTTAATTAATCGCTTTCGATCCCAAGTTGGTTTGATGGGGGTTCTCCCAGTTTTTCTTTTAGAAGGTTTGCTGGAGGGAGATTTCGGATCTTCTGGATCAAGGCTATAGGGTTCTGTTCCAGCGGCTTCAACGTCAACGTCAAGTGCTTTAAGGATATCAGCAACAAACTTCTGTTGCTCGTCAGCGAGATAGAGATCTCTGGACGTCTTATCTGCGGTCTTCATCACAATCTCTTTGAGAATACTTATAAACAGTCCTTTGTCTACAGAAGCAATAATACCCTGACCGTCCCATGACATGCCAAGCATTTTTTGAACACCGGAATTTTGCAACACTCTCTGTAGATTTGTGATAAAGTAAGGCTCTTTAATAGAGGCCCCATTCTCTACAGCAATCTGTTTGGCTTTAATCGCCAGTGCGTTTTCACCCGGCTTTCCTCTATGCATATTATAGAAAGTTTTGTTATCAGCACTCCACCATCTACGGCCAATTCCGTCTTTAAAGCCTCCATGCACACGGTCCAAATACTCAAGGATGGTATCTTCATTGTCGCAGGCTAAACAGTCCACAGCCTTGGGAAAATTTTGTTGATAGTTATTAGAGATATCTTTGAATTTATGATATAAAGGATGATCTTCTATGATTGCAGGTTGATTAAGTAACTTTAATGCAGTGATTCTTCTGTTGCCTTCACGAACAACCCATTCATCAGCATCATCTTTGGAGATTACTATTGGATCCGGAGTTAGTCCATTTTGAGCGATATCCTTTGCGATGTTTAAAAGACCAGAATTTTTATCATTTAGCATCGCTTTCACGCAGTCTCGTTGACTGCTCAGCTGCCCGTAATATCTAAAGTTAAAAATATCGAGCTTGATGTTATTAATAGGAACATTCGGTACAGGTTTGAAACTTTCCCTCATAGCAACCTCGCAATAATCTGATACAACACACAAACGTTTTGGCTAGTTCGGTTCAGAAAACAACTAAAGACGTCCCACCAGCCGCCATACACCCGTTATGACCACTATATTTATTATCTGAAAAACCCTTATTCACTTCTTCGTCATATCCGACCAGCTCCAGATCACCCGGCCAACAACCGCCCTGGAGACTTCCCCTGAATAGTCAGTCTCCATGTCGTAAATGTCTGGTGCGAAGTCTGTATTGTCGGAATAAAAGACAATCAATTCTTTATTGTTCTTGATCTGAAATCTGACCCGCTTTATTGCCAGACCGTCAACGTCCCCCTGAGGCTCCCGCACCAGGTAAATATTACCCGGCGGCGGCTTGGGCCTGTAATCATCCCGATCAATGAGTACAATATCCTTGGGATGTAATGTGGGAATCATTGATGTTTCCCTGGGGCCTATCTCAACTGCTGCCAGATTACCTCTGTGCCTGACTGCCTCCTGCCCCTTCCAGACCAGGATCCAGCTCCTGATTTTGTCTTCTGGTATGATCCCTCTACCTGCAGCCACTGGCATTGAGGCAAGAGGGACAGCAATATAATCATCGTCAATGGGACCGTCATCAGGCAGGGCTGTAACAATTTTGGGCTTCACGAAATGGACGGACTTGGTGATATCTTTTTTGGAGTCATCAAAAGGAAAAGTGATTTCAGCTTTTAGTGCATCAAAAATTTTCGCTACAGTACTCCACTGAGGATTGGATTTGTCGTTAACAATTTTAGAGATAGTTGGCTGATGAAGCTCATTTTTTTCAATCATTTTCTGCAGACTACCATAATGTTTAGCAGCATGCAGTATGCCCTCCCTTAGTCGTTTCCTTGTATCCATACCAAACATTACCCTACTTTTTATCTTGCTGTCATATCCTTCAAAGAATGAAGTGTTGACATTTATATTCTCATAGGAATATCATTCAAGCATGACAGAGTTCACGAATCTAAGAGCACTAATCGTCCAAATCATCAACAACGATGGGCTAACTCAAAATCAGCTTGCTGAAATTATTGGAGTCAAGCAGCCAACAATCAGCAAAATCCTCAAGGGAAGGCAAAAATGTGTAAGCCACATGGTTTATGTGAAGCTGATCAACTGTCTAAACGGACAACACGATAAACCCCCACAAAGTCCATAAGGAGTACGCATGTCTGAAACATCAATCACATTTCGCTGCAGCGAAGAACTCAAAGTATTATTGGGCAAACAGACAGTTGAACTGGACCTAACTGTCTCTGAACTTATCAGGGCATGCCTGGTTCTAGGCCTGCCGCAGGTAAAATTTATACAGGGCTTGGATCGCATTAAGGACAAGGATATCAGGCCTGACTTTTTAGACAGCAAGTAGCTTGTAATACGGCGGTAAGACTTTGTAAGACCGCCGTTTTTTTGGGCAGATCAAGTAAGACAAATGTTTGATGAAAGTAAGATTTGCGTAAGACAATAAAAATTAAGGAATAAAAATTGAGAGGTTACACATTAAAAATTTTTGCGCCCGAGTCCGTGGCGGCCCCGATGAAAGCCTTGGGTGCGCTCCTAACCCCTGGCCAGTATCCGAGGCAGAGAACGCGGCCATCCCTGCTGCAAACGGCTGACCACAATCCACTGATCTTTGGGAGGGTCTGCAGGCCTCGGCGTCTGGCCAGCAGACCCAAATCAAGGATTATTTGATCGATTAATTAGGCAAAAGGGAGGAAAAGTTATGAGGCTTAATGTCAGCATATGGAACCAGGGATGCGACCAACAGGACTTTTTGAACACGCTGCCGGACGCAGATGTGGCCCTTGTATATCCAAGCAGAGAGGCAGGTGAACTGACAATGCTCATGTCTGTGCTGGAAGGCAGGGTGATTGCCGAAGACAAGCTTACAGACACAGAGATGCTTGTGGACGTAAGCGTTCCTGTGATTTTTGTGGGAGACCTCCCTGAAGCATATCTGACACCAAGTCTCCCACAGAGGACTGTTTTTTTGGGCAAGCTGTTTGACCCCAGAACCGACTTGGTGAAAGAGCCGGTATTTTATCATTGCCCCTGTCCTGGGATATCTCCGGTGTTTAAGCTGACAATACTCATAGGCAAGAAAAGCCATGGACAGGCAGAATTCAGGAATTGTCCCGGAGATTGGGAGTGTAAATGCTCACCTTTTCCCGGTGCTCGAGGCTGCGGTTCTCCAAGAAAACAATCTTTTCCATCTCGATTTTAAGGTCTTTAATGTCATGGACAGCCAGGCGAACAAACTTTGATGCAGGAGAATTGACACCGTAGGCCTGTCCGACAGCCACTTGAAACTCAATCAGTTTGTCATGGCAATCCTGCAACATCAAACCGTACTGCTTATGCTGGGCAAGGGAAAACTTAGTCATGCAACTCCTCCTTATGATCTTTCGGATAATTCATGCCAGAAAAGACGACCTCGGTCCAGAATAGGGGATTTAATTTGATTCTCGGTATCTCAAGCAAGATCGGCGTTAACGAGAAGATCCTTGTCAGCATGGAAGGGTCAGGGGCTGCTGACTTCCCCCCTTTCCCCCCTTTGCTTACATCTAAACCAAACGCTCCATGTCAGTTGAAACTTTTTGGGTCCTTCCTGGGCTTTTCTGCCATGCGGATCAGCGAGCCGCAAAAAGTCAGAACTTTTACATGGAAATATTGCGCGGAAAAATGGAATCAGGAGACTTAATGCCCAAACTGGGGATAACCACAGATCTGGTACTTGAATGCCTGGATGCAAACTCCAGGGGAGACGGTACCCTGTATGCCATCATACACCAGAATAAGGTGCTCCGAAATATGATGGGCGACGAGACACTGATCTGGCAGGGTCATCACTGGGAACCTGATATTATGAGCCAGGACCGGGAGCTGGTGGAAGAAGTGGCTATTAAGTACCTGGAGGTAGCCCGTGAGATGCAGGATAGATCCCGTCAGGCTGCAAGTGAAGGTAAAGAAGACCTGGAAAAATATTATACTGAAAAGCAGAAGCAGTGCTACAAGCGGGCATCACGCTTAAGATCCCCGGCCGGGGTTAACGCCTGCCTGGATTTTGCCTTTCACCTGCGCGAACCTCTTTCAATAAGTGTCCGCGGGGACAACCTGGACCAGAATCCCATGCTTCTGGGTTGTCGCAATGGAGTCCTGGAGCTCGATACAGGAGAAATCCGACCCGGCCATCCAGGCGATCTGATCGTCAAGTCTTGCCCTGTGGATATGCTGGACATTGAAGCCCCCTGCCCCACCTGGGAAAAATTTCTCTGGGAATCTTTGGAAGATCAACCCGTCATCGATTTCCTTCAACGCTTTTTTGGTTACTGCCTCACCGGTCTGATCGAGGAGCAGGTATTTCTGATCCTCTCAGGCCTGGGCCGTAATGGCAAAGGTGTGTTTATCGAGACCATCCTACGAATCCTGGGTCCGTATGCCGGACCAATTCAAGCCGAAATGCTGTTGGATCAGGGACGCCAGAAGTCATCATCCGGCCCTACCCCTGACATTATGAGCTTGTACAGCCGTCGCTTGGCCACAGCCTCAGAGTCGGACGAGGCCAGAAGATTCAGTCCTTCCCGTATTAAATGGTTCACCGGGGGCGATACATTGGTTGGTCGAAACCCACATGACAAGCATGAACGTCACTTCAGACCCACACATAAGCTGGTGCTCATGACCAATAACGATCCGTACGCACCAGCAGACGACTTTGCCTTTTGGAGTCGACTGCTCAAAGTTGACTGGCCATTCCAATTTGTCCGCAACCCCCGGAAATCAACCGAGAAGGTCCGGGACGATCACTTAATGCAGAAATTACTCAATGAGCTTTCAGGAATTCTGGCCTGGCTGGTCAGAGGTAATATCCTTTGGCAGCGCAACGGCCTGGCTCCTCCTCCTTCTGTACGCGAGGCCGCAGAGACATACCAGAGAGAACAGGACATTGTTGCAGACTTTATTGAGGAAAAATGTGTGGTCTTTGATGATCCAGAGACAGCCAGGACCTCTGGTAACGATTTATATACCTCTTTTTCTGAATGGTATCAGAAATATCACCGCTCCAAGGTCCCCAGCATCACATGGTTTGGCCGGCGGATGACCAAAAAGTTTGCCAAGGAAAAAGATGGAGCAGTATTTTATAAGGGAGTAGTCCTGGCAGCTGACAATTAAACCCTCCAACTCTCCAGAAACCCTCCAGCTGAAAACATTTTCCTAGTGCGGAGTTTGGAGAGTTGGAAATTTTGGAGGGTTTTTATTGAAAGTCTTCCAATAATTTTATTTTGAATATTTTATTAAAGTTTCCTTTATAACTATCCAAACTCTCCAACTCTCCAAAAATAAAAATAACTAATATTAATATAAGGAAAAAATTTTGGAGGGTTTGCGGAGGGTTTGGAGGGTTCGAACATGAATATACTCGACCTTGTCATCAAAGCCGGCATCCAGCCTTGTAAGGTTTCCGGAACCAAGGGTGGTGAATACCATAGTCCCTGCCCTGTCTGTGGAGGCAAGGACCGCTTTCACGTCTGGCCTGCCCAGAACAATGGACAAGGGTCTTTTTGGTGCCGCAGCTGCCAGATCGGAGGAGATATGATCACCTACCTGCGCCAAGTCGAAGGACTGTCATTTCCCGAAGCAGCCCGGATTGCAGGCAAGGACACCGGTAACGGCAAGTATGTTCGACCTGTAAGCATTCCTGGGCTGCGCCATGTCTCCAGAACCACTAAACCCGTGATCGACGCCACCTCAGTCCAGGACCCTGACTCGGCATGGCAGCAAAAGGCCCTTCACCTGATGGAGCAAACCAACAGATCCTTACTGGCTTCATCCGAACCTATGAGCTGGCTCACAAAACGTGGATTCACGCGTCAAACCGTGCAGCGATTTCAGTTGGGCTGGATACCGGAAAAGACTTTTAGATCTCGTTCCAGCTGGGGGCTGCCTCAGGTCATGAGTGAAAAAACCGGAAAACCCAAGCTGCTCTGGATCCCCAGAGGTCTGGTAATACCTTGCTTCCGAGCTCAACGTCTGGTCCGCATCCGGATCCGCAGGCCCGAGCCGGACGTGGACCCCAGGTACTACATGCTGCCAGGATCGGCCACAGAACCCATGCCCATGTTTTTTGCCGAATCCACCTGGACTGGTCGCAGTCAGTGCCTGTTTATTTGCGAGTCAGAACTCGATGCCATGCTGGTGGCTCAGGAGGCAGGCGACCTGGTGCAGGTTCTGGCCGTGGGATCCAACAGTGCCAAACCCAGAGATGAACTGGCCTCCAATGCATGCGCCAGGGCCGTACGCATCATGCTGGCCCTGGACAATGACGGTGCTGGCGACCAGGCCGCTAAATGGTGGCTTGAGAACTACACTACTGCCAGACACTTGCAACATCCCCAGGAGTGCAAAGATCCAGGGGAAATGATTAAAGCTGGCCACAATATCCGCCAATGGATCCTGGATGCCCTGCCCAACACCTGGCGCATTGGAATGCTTGCGCCTGAATTGAAGAATAGAGGGGAGGCGGGGCCTGTTGAGAAAAGGGAGACAGGGGGAGGCGCAGACCAGGCAGAAGAACGGAAAGCCATTCCTGTCTCTGTCAAGCGTATGGGTGACCTGCTCAAACTGTCTGACGTCATGTTGATATGCAGCTCTCAAAAGCTGGCGATTAAGCCTTTACATCAGAAAGCCGGTAGATGGCAGGAACATCACATGTGGTGGCATGAAAATCAGGAACTCTCCCGGGAAATTCATGACCTGTTCTGGTATGATGATCAGGTCATGGAGTATCTGCTCCAGCACCCGGATAAAAAAATCACGCGCAGAAATTACTGGAAGCCGCTGGAGAAAAAATCGTCATAAAAAGGAAATGACCATGAAGCTGTCTGTACATGGAAGTAGAACTTTGAAAGATGAACGGGTGGAGATCCTGCTCAGGGAGGAAATTCAACGCTACGGCATAACTCATATTGTTACCCATGCTGAGCCTGAAGGTGTCTGTGGAGTGGTTCGAGAACTGTGCAAGACATTAGCCATGCCTTTGACCTTGCATTTTTTGAACTTCAAGCATCTGCGAGGAGCCTTTGAACATCGCAGTAAAGCAGTGCTCAAGGGTGGAGACCGGGCAATATTTATTCATGACGGTGTAAGCAGAGGCACAAGCAATGAGCTTGCCCTAGCCAGAAAAATGGACATGAAATTCACATATCATCAGATTGACATTGCAAAACACGAATCCAGTGTTGGATTCCCCATTGAAAAGGAATGGGAAATTGACACCGATGAACTGGATGTCGGGCTTTTATCTTTAAACCTTGAGGATGAGGGTGGCCAATGAAAGCAGGAATAATTGGTTCCAGAAACTTTAACAACTACAACCTGATGTGCAAGGTTTTAGACACCATGGACATCACAGAGATTGTCAGTGGTGGAGCAAAAGGCGCAGACACACTGGCGCAGAGGTACGCCATAGATCGGGCACTGCCATTCAAGGTCTTTCTGCCGCTGCATAAAACTGATCCGAATATAGCATACCATGTTAAATGGTATTTTATGCGTAACTGTGACCTGGTTGATTACTCTGATCAGATCGTTGCTTTTTGGGACGGACTCAGCCGTGGCACAAAGTTCACCATTGATTATGCCCGCAAACAAAAAAAGCCCTTGCTGATTCCCGGCCATGGGCCATGCTGATCAATAATCCACTTAGAAATATTGCGATATAAAAATGTCCAATCATCCACCTGACAAACTGACCCAGCTCCTGGAAGTAACTGACCAGGCTGATCAGACCGAACTCAAGATCCTGTATAATGCCCAGATCAAGTGTGCCAAGGCTTATAATACAGAATCCACCCTGGCCAGAAAAAAAGACTGGGATGCAGCCAGGGCGGGCTTGCAGGAGGCAGTTGATCGGATGTGGATCAAGTATGCCGGGGCAGATGATGAGGTTATTCCCCGCAACAGACTTGAGGCCGTGGCTCACCTCAAGCGCCAGGGCTGGAAGATAGGTAAGACAAAATTTTACCAGGACTGCAACAAAGGCTTGGTCAAGATCCAGTCCGACGGCTCCATCCTGCCCAGAGATCTTGATGTTTACGCCGTTCGTGCTGGGCTTGACAGATTCGCCGCCCCAGAAACCCAGCAGCATGTGGATGAGGTGGGAGAGCTTCATGAAGTCAAGTTGAAAAAAGAAATCGAGAAATTGAATTGGGAAAATAAAAAGCGGGAATTCGAATACCAAAAAGAGCTGGGCAAGTATGTCCCGCGAGAACTGCTGGAGTTGGAGCTAGCATCCAGGGCTGCTGTCCTGGACTCTCAGTTGAGAACCAGAATCAGGTCCAGAGCCCGTGAATGGACAGCCCTGGTTCAGGGAAAGCACGAACTCGTCCCAGAGTTGATCACTGCTGCCCTGGCCATGCTTGATCAGGCAATGAACGAATTTGCCCGGATGGACCGATTCCAGGTGATATTTGGAGACGAGAACGAAGGAAATATTGAGTAATGTCCGCAGCACCAGAGATATACTATACTCGTTGCCCGGCCTGGCTGCCTGAATCAATCCGGAACCAGATCCAGGCCGGCCACCAAGTGATCCACGCCACCGGTTTTTCCCGGCCCGAGCGCCGGGTCCTGCGCAAACGGCGCAAGCTGCCCAACTCCCTGTGGGCGGAAAAGCATCGCTGGGTCCGGGTCAGTTCACGCGAAGGCCAGTGGTCCAACCAGACCACCCCTTATCTGTCCGGTATAATGGATGCAACAGGCTGTACTCATGTGCAGGATGTGACCGTATGCGCCGCTCCACAGACTGGCAAGACAGATATGAGCTATAATTGCCTGGGTTCGTGGATTGATCAGGATCCCGGTCCGGCCATGGTTGTCTTCGCTGATGAGCAGACAGCCAAAGACGAGCTGTCCGAACGCATTGAAACCATGATCCATGACAGCCCCCGTCTCAGCCAGTACAAGACAGCCGCGGCCAGGGATATGTCCAGCTTGCGCCTAGCTCTGCAACACATGACCATCCATATTGCCTGGGCCACTTCTGTGCCCCGCTTGGCAACCAAGCCCAAACGGTACGTTATTTTTGATGAAGTTGATAAGTATCCGGACACCCTTAAAAAAGAAACCGACCCTATTTCCCTTGGAATAAAACGTACCCGCACTTATCCGGACGACCGCAAGATTATCAAAATTTCCTCCCCCACCTGGGAACATGGCCCCATCTGGCGCAGCCTGACCTCAGCTCAGAAGACGTTCAGATACTCTGTCTGCTGTCCGGAATGCAGGCATATGCAGGCCATGGTCTTTGGAGAAAAGGACAGCAGAGGGGGCATAAAATGGCCTGCAGATGAAAGGGACCCATCCATTATCGAGACTGAGCGCCTGGCCTGGTATCAATGTGAAAAATGCGGATCAGGCTGGGACGACTCCCGCCGGGATCAGGCAGTTCTTCTTGGTGAATGGCGTTGCGTTCAGACCGGGCGGGAGCTCATGACTGAGCTGCAGCTGTCCAGGCCAACGCGCATCGGATTTCACATACCTGCCTGGCTGTCTACATTTGTCTCTTTGTCCGAATGCGCAGCTGCCTTCCTGCGCGGACTCTCCTCCAAAACATTGTTGCGGGACTTTCTCAATGGGTACGCAGCAGAACCCTGGATGGAATACGAGACAGAACGGGTTGAAGACCAGATCCTAGAACTACGCGATGAACGTCCCAGGGGACTGGTGCCGTCGGATGCATTCTGTCTGACTGCTGCAGTTGACACTCAGGACGACGGTTTTTGGTATGAAATCCGGGCCTGGGGACGCGGCTTCGCCCTGGACTCCTGGCAGGTCAGGGAAGGTTTTATCCCGGCCACCTGGCACAAGATGTCTCCTGAAGACCTGCAGGATCGGCAATGGATGTACCATCAAGCATTTGATCCTTTGCGCAGGCTACTCTGGGAAGACAAGTACTTAGACGCCATGGGCAATGAATACACTGTGGCCCTGACCGCAATAGATGCCATGGGGCACAAAACCAGCGAGGTCTATGACTTCTGCAGGGCACACCGGGGTAAGGCCTATCCTGTCCAGGGCATGCGCAACCGTTCCAACAAACCGTATAAGTACAGCAAGTTGGACACCTACCCCGGATCAAACAGATCAATTCCAGGCGGGTTGTCGTTGCTTCAACTGGATGTCCATCACTACAAAGATGAGCTGTCTGGCCGTCTACAGATTTCAGCCATGGACCCTGGGGCCTGGAGAATGCACAGCGAGACCACCAGAGACTGGGCCAGACATATGTGCGCTGAATACCTGAATGAAAAAAAACAGCGCTGGGAATGCCCTTCCAACCGGGCCAACCATGGCTGGGACTGTTCCGTGTACAACCTGGCCCTGGCAGACATCCTGGGAATCAGATTCCGCAGCCAGCAAGTTCAACAAAAGACCAGGCAGAAACACAGCCAGCGCAAGGATTCCAAGAACCCCTTCACTGAGGGATCAAACCCTTTTGCGAGGTGATGGATGGACAAAACATTGATCGTAATAGCCAAAGCCCTGGATGCAGCCAGGGAAGGAGTGGAGTATAGCCCTAAGCACGGGGCGCTATGCCCATTTTGTGGGTTGAAGACCAGGGTACAAACCACCAAGCCCTGGCTGGGAAACAGCCGGCTCAGATATCACCGATGTGAGAACCCGCAGTGTCCATTGTGTGTCCTAGGAGAAAGAGTGAGGTCCTGGGAAGAGTCACTACCTGACCATGGTAAAAAGGCTTAACTTTTGCAAAAAATCATAATAACATCTTTGGAATTTATTTTTGTCAGGTGAGATTTATGAATCTTTATAAGTTGATAGGCAAAAGACTGAGCGATGAGGCTGGAAGAAGTAATATCCATCCGGAAGCGATAGCTGCTGATATTGGAGAAGATGTCAGTCGCATTTTGTCTCTTTTTGCGGGCAAGCCTGGCTTTGATATTGATCTTGTTGAAAAAGTCTGTTCCAGATTGGGAATTAATCCCTTCTGGGTGCTTTCAAAGGAATATTCTCCGTCCAAGGTCCACTTCAGAAACCTCAATTCTGCTGGACGGAGCTCAGCTAGAAAGGTTGAGCAGGCATTTTATCTTGTCGCTGAATACCTGCCAACTCCTGAAGTGCTTGACATAGCCCCGCCTGACCGCTCTCTCAAAGAGCAAGGCGTCATGTCTGGTCAGATCAGCAATATCTCAGAAAGTATAAAGGAAATCGGTTACACTCCGGAATCTATTTTCCGAAGGATCAACCTTCCAATTATTCCCGTCAAGGCTGATGATTTTGATGCCTTCCTGCTTTGCACTGAAAATAAATATGCTGTCTGCGTAAATAGTGAAACAGCGCCTGTTAGAATAATTTTTTCCCTGCTTCATGAACTTGCTCACTTCCTTTTTCACAGAGATACCGAAGTTTCTCCTTTAAAAGGCTACAGGCGATTCAACCAATATTTGACAGAAGATGAAATGGTCGAATTTGAATCTGATAAATTTGCCCAGCATTTCCTTGTTCCATTTAAACAGGCAGAGAAGTGGGCTGTCCAGTATCCGAATGTAGATCCGGACGATATTCAGCCTGTTGTGGATCAGAGCCGGACCAGCCGGGATGTCCTGGCTTATGCCATTCATGATCAGCTCATGTTTAGAAACAAGGACGTCACACCAACAGAGGTGAAAGGTCACCTTGAACAGATTGGCATTAAACACGGCCCGGCAGGCAGTATTCATCTATTTCTGAACGAGCAAAAAGAACTGATTCGCAACATTCTTCACATCTATACTAATGATTTTTCCGAAAATGTTCTCAAAAATACTTTACTGTCATTGGATCTGGAAAATGGATAACAGACTAATAATTTTCGATGCCAACGTCATGTCCCCCATCTATAACGTTTCTCCAGATAAAGCCTGCTCCCTTCTGGATTGGATTGTAGAATATAATAACTGCATGGTCAGCAGGAAGCAGTACCTAGAAAGCCCGTGCAACCATTACAAGTGCCTTTGCAAAATCTTAGAAGATGAGCATGATTTTTCAAAAGAAGATGTGCTGGACTTTTTTTATAATAAGGCCAGCAATATGATGAGGATTCTTAATGACTTTACAGACGGAAAGATTGTTTACTTCGCTTTTCAGGAAGGCGCTCTGGTTGTATCGTGCGATAAGGATCTCCTTCAAGCATGCAGAATGTGCAGCATTGATCGTCTCTGCTTCAAGGCTTTTATGATAAGCCTGCATGATAAATGCTCAATCATTGAACTTCATGGAGATGGTTTTAACTTTGAGCTTCTTTTTGATCAAAACGCAACCAATCCTTTTCACTCTTTTTACAAAAATTCACGGTGTAAGCTGTGTTGTGGAGAAGAATGCAATGCGATTAAAATAGGTCAAAAGCTAAAACAAATCATTTGCTAAATTAATAATAACTTAAATCTTGTCAACATTAAAGGTCAGAAGGAATGACGAAGCTGATTGTTATCCCCGAAGGAAAAATATGTGATTATATTGATGGTAAATTTCGTAATGACACTCCAGAAGAATATGTTCGTCAAAATATTGAAAAACGGCTTGTAAATGAACACAAATACCCAAAAGAACAAATTGCAGTAGAATTTACTGTAAATATTGGCTCCCGTAAGCCACGTGCGGATATCGTCATATTTTCTGCCAAAGCGCCTAGCCGCACCCAGGAACATATTCAAACCATTATCGAATGCAAAAGAGAAAACGTCTTGCCCACTGCGAAAAAGGACGGCGTGGGGCAGCTCCAATCCTACATGTCAGCATGCCCAAACTGCGAATGGGGGATGTGGACCAATGGCAAACACAAAGAAGTCTTCCGGAAAACAGTTAATGAAAATGGTAAAATAAAATTTGTTGACTTTAACGACATTCCTTCAGCTGACGGTCGCCTTGAAGACATTGATCGCCCCAAACGCAACACCCTTAAGAACGCAGTTGAAGACAATCTGCTCTTTGTTTTTAAGACTTGCCACAATCACATCTATGTTACAGATGGCATGCAAAAACAGCCTGCCTTCTTTGAACTCTTGAAAGTCATTTTCTGCAAGATTGAGGACGAACGAAATTTAGGAAAACCATTGGAATTTTACGCTTCCTCTGGAGAACGCTCTAGCCCTGATGGCCAGCTTACCGTCAAAAAACGCATCGCCTCAATTTTTGATCAAGTCAAAAGAAAGCACTCCCGAATTTTTGACCAGAATGACGAAATCAAACTTAAGCCTCGTAGCTTGGCCTATATTGTCAGCGAACTTCAAAAATACTCGCTTCTCAATACGCACATAGACATCAAGGGTAAGGCATACGAAGAACTAGTCGGGGCTAACCTTAGAGGCGATCGAGGCGAATTCTTTACGCCACGCAACATCATGCACATGACTGTTGAGATGTTATCTCCCTCATCTGAAGATAAAGTTCTTGATCCTTCTTGTGGTACTGGCGGCTTTCTTGTTACTGCCATGAACAAAGTCATACAAGAGATGGAATCAAGCCTTGTTGATGAGTGGGAAAGACCTATGTCAAAATGGACAGATGACGAAAAACGTCTTTTTCAGCAACGAATTGCCGAAATTGCTTCAACAAACTTCTTTGGGTTCGACCTCAATCCTGACTTGGTCAAAGCCACAAAAATGAATATGGTAATGAACAACGACGGTAGCGGCAATATCTTTCAAACCGACTCATTGTTGCCGCCCCACGCTTGGGACGCTGATTTTCGCAAAAATCTTGCTAGGGCTCTCGATGTGAAAGAGTCTGCTTTGCGTAGCTGTGATAAAGTCAACTTTTATGACGTTATCGTAACTAACCCACCCTTTGGCAGCAAAATCCCAATCAAAGATTCTCATATTCTAGAACAATATGAACTCGGTCATATATGGGAGCGGGATAAAAATAATCGAGACCGTTGGAAGTTGACTAAACGCCTGCAAAAATCGGTACCGCCTGAGCATCTCTTCATCGAAAGATGTCTTCAGCTTCTCAAACCGGGCGGGCGTATGGGAATCGTTTTACCTGATTCCATTCTCGGGGCACCCGGTCTCGGCTATATTCGGGAATGGCTCATTCGTAAGACCCGCATTCTAGCAAGTATCGATCTTCACGCAGACACATTTCAACCACGTAACGGCACACAAACATCAGTTTTGTTTCTTCAAAAAAAGGATGAAAAGCAGGTTGTCGAGGAAGAAAAAACTGGCAATATGGCCGATTATCCTATTTTCATGGCAACGGTAGAACGTGTTGGCCATGATAAAAGAGGTAATCCTTTATTTAAGCGGGATAAGCACGGCAATGAGATCCTTGTCCCTGATGTAGAAATCATCGAACTGGATCAGATCGCTGATGGAACCAGAACCAGCAGAATAGAGTCAAAACGAAAAGTAATAGACGACCAGACAGAACTTGTCCCAAATGTATTTCATCAGTGGCGCAAACAGGAGGGACTGTCATGGTAAAATCAGCTGTCCACAAAAGCCCTGTCCAGTTATTGGGGACCACTTCAGACGTTGTTGCTCCTCTTGATCCTACAGACCTCCCTGAGGAGGAATTTCACTGGAGTTCGGTGATGCTTGCTGAAGTAATAGAGCGCGGCTCAAGACTTGAAGCAAGCGTTTTCAATATTGAAGGTAGGCATGCACGAAAGCTGATTGATCAATGTAAATGGGAGCAAACAGTAATCTCAGGTGAGACTGGGTTGTCCACTGCCTACCACCGCCCAAGATTTAAAAGAATTTGGGTTGACAAGCCAGGCATCCCAATCTTTCAGCCCTCCCAAATCACAGAAATAAACCCAAAGCCAAGTGGCTATATTTCATATAAGACCAATACCGATATCGACGCGTTAAAGGTACACAAAGGCCAAATATTGCTAACCTGTTCAGGTACAATCGGAAGAACAGCTCTCGTCGGAAAAACTTTGGATGGTCAAATATTCAGCCACGACCTTTTACGTATAACTTGCAAAGAACACCACGACACTGGATATCTTTATGCTTTCCTGAAAACCCAAACCGGTAAAGCTTTGATTCGTACTAGCGAATATGGTGCTGTAGTATCGCACATCGAGCCAGAGCATCTTGAATCCATTCCCATTCCAAACCCACCACCCATTTTGAAACGAAAGGTACATGATCTTATAATGAATTCTTATGCATTGCGTGACGAGTCAAATGACCTTCTTTCGGAGGCAGAAAGGCTTTTATATGATGCACTCAAGCTACCTCCTTTGGAAAAACTGCGACAGCATGCTTTCGACGGCAAACCCAACTTACTCAATTATCAGGTCAATCTTTCCCAGATAGATGGTCGACTTGACGCTTCCTATCATATACCGGTCATAGACTCCATCATGCGCCTTTTAAAAAAGAAAGCCCTCGCAGTAACTGTCATTGGCAATCCAAAAATATCAAAACGTATTATTCATCCCGCTCGATTTGCACGCGTGTATGTTAAAGAAGGCCAAGGCGTACCGTTTTTTAGCGGAAAACAAATCTGTGAACTCGATCCATCTACAAAGAAATATTTGTCCCTTGCTAAGCACAGAGATCGAGTAGAGCATGACCTGAAACTTACTGCTAATATGACCATCATAACTCGAAGTGGAACCATCGGAAAAGTTGCACTCGTTCCAGAACACTGGAATGAACTTATTGCAAGCGATGATATCATACGAGTGGAACCTTCTTCTCCTGAAATTGGAGGATATCTATTCATATTCTTGGCGTCAGAGTATGGTCGAGAGCTATTACTTCGTTTCATGTACGGTTCTGTTCAAAAGCATATTGAGGATCACCATGTTGCTCAGACGCCTGTCCCGCTTCTGAAGGACTCATCGGTACAGTCTAAAATTAACCGCCTAGCACTTGAGGCTAATGCCAAACGCACAGAGGCCTACCACGCTGAACAAAAAGCCATCCGCATTACTAATGAAGAGGTAATTCACTCTCATTAAAAAATAAATACAGAACTTCTTGTAACCGGCACCATATAAATGATCATGAAATCGGTGGATGCCATCAAGTACGCCAACTGCCTGCACAGAAGATAAAAATACAAAAGCCCCGGACATTCCCGGGGCTTTTGTATAAACCTTTTATGTTGCCTTTTGTTAGGTCTTATAAAACGGGAGAGTCATTGGCGGCATGCCCATCCTGTAGGAAGTGTTAGCAATAAACTCTCTAAAATACGGCCAGATATTTACCGGCAGGTTGATTTCTTTATATATTTCAAAAAAATCTTCATCAAAGCCTTCCCCAGCAATTATTGACATTCGGTAAAATGATTCCATCAAAATAGCATAATGCGACTTTTTTTCTTCAAACGCGACTAGTCGGCATTTAATATCAATATCAACATTATCATCATGCTTTTGAAAAGAGCTTGACGACAAGTTTATATCAACCTTCAAAGACTTGGCGAAGTTATCCCGGTTTGACTTAATGTTGGCATTAAGCAAGACAATCTCCTTCAACCTTATATTCCTTAATATCTCCCTGTACTTGTCAGGTGGAATTTTGAAATCTTCTGATTTTTTAGATTTCATGATCGTCCCTCTTATACCGCTTTGGCATATTCAAAATTATATTGACCATCAAACATCTTATCTGAAAGGGGACATTTCTTTGCGCCTTTGTCAGACGTATTAATCTGAAAAGACAGCTTTTCAATATCCTGCTTAATGGACATAAAATGACAGTCAATTACGGATGTCAGTCTCTTGAAAAGCTGCAAACGTTCATTTGTTTGAGATAGCAGCATGTTTACATATTGATTTAGGCTGACGTTTTCTTTCTTTGCTCCACTGGCCAGTTCCTTATGCAGGATTCTCGGAACCCTTAAAACAAACTTTCCACTGAACGAGTCTGCAGGCCTTGATTCTGGCTCTGGAATATTTACCCCGCTACGAAGATACTCCTCGAACATTATATTTTTTATTGATTCAAGGCTTTCGATGGCCTCTTCGATTGTGTCGCCGTCTCCAACAAAAACTTCTCTTCCGAGTTCTGGAAGGGTTGCCATAAACCCCCCTCCTTCACCTTCAGGGATCGGCAGAATTTCCATTTTATATGGCAGCTTTAAGTAATAATTTATATTTTTTTCAACCTTGTGCATAACATGTACCTCCTCTTTGCTACCCCAACTCTCCCAAATCTTTTAAAAAAGAAATGGTAGTTGCTAATTTTTTCAGATAAACACCTTTGACTTGCTGTCCTCCCCTTACGGAAACAACAAAGTGACCGTCTGGGCCATAGTCTTCAGGGTAATCTTTAAGCTTGGGGTGTTTAATCACAATATGAGAACCCTTATACTCATATTGGTTTTTAAAATGATAATCCAGAACACCTAAAACTTGTTCTTTCGGTGCAAACTTCGGCGGATCATTTTCCCACTTAGATAACAGCTTGTCTCTTTTCCCCATTAAGCCAGTGCCTCATATTTGACAATGATACTATATATAGTACCGTGGCTTGTCAACATGACCAGGAAAAGATTTTGTGAACAATTTCATACAAATAATATTCTCCACCAAGTAGGACTTGTAAACTTTTCTTAATTTAAGAAAAGTTTACGACATCCCCTCTTTTCCCTGTCATGCGTGAGGCATGGCAAACCTTACCACCCTTCAAAACGACCTTGCCCTGTACCGGGCAGCCCGTGAAAAAATCCTCATTGGGCAGGAGTATGCTATCGGCTCCAGGCGATTACGCCGACCGGACCTGGCCGAAATTGAAAAAAAAATAACAGAGCTGGAAGCCAGAATAGCCATTGTTCAGCGCAAAGGCCGGATCAATACCGGACATGTCATCTTCGGGGGACATCGTGGTTGATCCCAGGCAAAGCAATCCCCGGCTCAAGACTGATCCCTGGTCCAGGTATGTTGCCAAGGCCATCGGCCTGTTTGCCCCCAGAGCCGCACTGAATTTCCTGCACTCCAGAGCTGTCCTTTCCCATTATACCGGAGCTTCGCCAAAAGGTCCGGATCAAGGCTGGAACCCTCCAAACAAATCAGCCGACGCTGTCCTGGCTCGTGACCGAACAAGACTTCTGGCCCGGGCTCGTGATCTGGAACGCAACTCTAGCCATGTTTCCGGAGCTATCAATAAAATCTGCAACAATGTGGTTTATACCGGAATCTTTCCCCAGGCCCGCCTGAAAACATCAGACGGAAAGCTGCATAAGGCACATAATGACCGTATCGAAGAGGGGTTCCAGCTTTGGGCAGAGGACGATCTGGTCAACTTTTACGACCTTCAGGAACTCTTTGTCCGGCATTCATGGATTGAGGGAGAGTTCTTTCTGCATCGCTTCTGGGACGAGGATCTGCGGGAAAAAGGGTTGGTCCCTCTTGGCCTTGAGATCCTGGAAACAGATTTTCTTGACAGCAGTAAAAACGAGACAGGGAGCAGCGGAAACAAGGTCAAAAATGGCATTGAATATAACCTTCAAGGACGCCCCGTGGCTTACTGGATGTTTAAGGAACATCCAGGTGACTGTCTCTGGGGATCCACTTTCAACGAATCTGTTCGCATTCCAGCTACTGAAATCAAACATGTCTTTCACCGCCGCCGGGCCTCCCAGGGCCGAGGTGTGTCCTGGCTGGCATCCATCATCATGGAAATGCGTGACTTCAGCGAGTACCAGAGCTCTGAGCGCATAGCCGCCCGCCTGGCCGCGGCCTTCGGCATCTTCATTGAGTCGCCCTATGCAGAACATCAGATGACCCACCCCCTTGCAGGCACCGACCAGGACACACCCAGCATTGCAGATATTCCCAAATATATGGAGCCGGGACGCATCGATGTTTTGCCCATAGGCATGAAGATCAGCGCCGCACAGTACAACCGCCCCGGTCAGACCTACGAACCGTTCACCAAGACCAGCCTTAAGTCCGCATCCACCGGGTCAGGACTTTCTTATGAAAATTTCTCCAACGACTATGAAGGGTCAACATACTCCAGCGCTAGACAGGCGATTCTGGAAGAACGGCGCGGCTACCGCAAAATGCAGTTTTTTCTGAACCGACACCCCAACAACTGGGTCTGGAAGTCTTGGATAGACTATGCCCGCTTGGCCCAGATGCTGGGCAGCCTGCCGCAAAGGGTCCCTGTCCAGTGGCAGAACCCTGGCTGGCCATGGATCGACCCCCAAAAAGATGCCCGGGGAGCACAACTTGAACTCGGGATGAAGATTACCAACCGCCGCCGTCTGGCAGCTGAGCGAGGATTGGACTGGGACGAGGAAATAGAAGAGCTGGCCGAGGAAGAGGCCATTCTTAAAGAGAAAAAACTTAACGCTACGGAGGAATAGCCATGCCTTTTCCCATTAATAAGATAGCAAAAATCCAGGCTAATGCGGAAAGGAAGCAGAGCATAGCCGAAAAAATCATAGCCTTGCGCAAAGACCCGGATGCTCCCAAGAATTTCGGCCAGCACATTGCCCGGTCCGACGGACAGACCGTTGATCTGTACATCTATGACGTCATTGGCTGGCCATGGATCGAAGCTCAGGACATTGTTGATGCAGTGCCTAAAGACGTGACCGAAATCAATCTGCATATCAACAGCCCTGGCGGATCTGTGTTTGAAGGTACCGCTATTTACAACTGGCTTAAGAACCATTCTGCAAAAATCAATGTCTACATAGACGGCCTGGCCGCCAGTATGGCCTCGATCATTGCCATGGTCGGCCAGACCATCATTATGCCCAGGTCGGCATTCTTTATGATCCACGACCCTTGGGCTTTAATGATCGGTACGGCCGAGGATCTGCGCAAAGAAGCTGACCTTTTGGACAAGATTGAGACAGTTATGTCTGAAATTTATGCTGAGCGTTCCGGTAAGGACCTGGGCCAGATCCGGGGCTGGATGCACCAGGAAACATGGTTCACTGGGTTAGAGGCCATCGAGGCAGGATTTGCTGACCAGCTTGACGGCAATAATCCTGATACTCAGGCAGCACAGGCAATGTTTGACCTATCAATTTTTGACCGGGCTCCAGGGAAGGCTCCAGACAGAAAAGCCACACCGCAGACGTTACAGCGTGCGGCCAGCGCCCGCGTTAACAACATAAAAACGGAGGAAGAGAAAATGAATCCAGAACTCAGAAAACTGTTGGAGGCCAAGGGCCTGGCCAAGGATGCGACCGATGAACAGGCCCTGCAGTTCATGAAGGACCTTTTGGCAAGAGGCGATCTTTCCAGCGATGATCAAAAAAAGATCCGCTCCGAGGAAAGAAAGGCTGAAAAGACCCGCCAAAAAGAAATTCGTCAGGCCGTTCGCCTGGCAGGCCTTAAGGAGGCCTTTGCCGAAGAGCTTATTGAAAACGATACCACCCTTGATGCGGCCAGGGAAAAAATCTTTGCCAAGATGGCAGAAACCAACCCGCCCATTGGTGCCGGGCGCATCCAGTCGGGTGAAACCGAAAACGAGAAATTCAAGTCCGCGGCTGTCGATGCCCTGGTTATGCGCGCTGGCCTGCACATTGAAAAACCCACTGCCGGAGCAAAACAGCTCATGGGCTACGAGATAGCCCAGATAATCCGTGAGTCTCTGATGAGGTCTGGCCACGATGTTTCCAGCCTGCACTCCCGGCGCATGGTTGCGGACTTCGTGTTCAACAGCAGGCAGATGACCATGACCACCAGCGACTTTCCAGAGATATTCCGGGATGCTGCCAACAAGACCCTGCAGAAATCGTATGAGGAGATTCCGGTCACCTATCCTGCCTGGACCAACAGGGTCCCGGCAACAGATTTCAAGGACATGTACAATGTGTCCTTGTCTGAAGCCCCCGACCTGGATCTGGTCAGCGAGGCCGGGGAATACAAGTATGGGGATCTCAAAGACTCCGCAGAAAAATACAGGGTGTTCAAATATGGAAAAATCGTCAAGCTGACCTTTGAATCCATTGTCAATGATGACCTGCGTGCCTTTACCAGGCTGCCCAGGCTGCTTGGCTCAGCAGCCCGCAGAAAAGAAAACGAGCTGGTGTACAGCCTGCTTACCAGTGGCAGCAACAATCATGGCCCGACCATGAGCGACAACAGGCAGCTTTTCAAAACCACGGTCCATAAAAACCTGCTGCAAACTGGCAGAGCCATTACCGCTGAGAATCTGGATGCAGCCCGCCAGCTCATGCGCGCCCAGAAAGGCCTTAAGGGATCCAGACTGAATATCGAGCCCAGGTTCCTGCTTGTATCGCCCAAAAAAGAGATGGTCACTGATGTCCTGCTCAGAAGTGCGGCCAGTGTAACTGACGATAAGAATTCCGGAGTGCTCAACCCCATGCAGGGCAAGTTTGTATCCATAGTCGAACCGTACCTTTTGGACGTCTTTTCCGGCCTTGGATGGTACATAATCGCCGACCCTGCCCAGTTTGACACTTTTGAGGTGGCTTATCTGGATGGATACGAACAGCCCCAGATCATGGAACGGGAAGCATTCACCAGTGATGCCATTGAATGGAAAATCCGCCACTTCTTTGGCGTCGGAGCCATGGAATTCAGAACCCTGGTCCTGAACGACGGCACTGCATAACCAAACCTTAACCGGAGCATAAAACCGCTCCGCAATGCATGAGGAATAAGTCATGGCCACTAATTACAGATACGAAGGCAGGGTAATGGATATTACTGCCGGCACAGACTTGAAATCCGGCGAACTGGTCATTGTCGGGGACATTGCAGCAGTGTGCATCACCGATATCGATAACACTAAGAAGGGATCAGCCGCCATCGAAAACGTCTGGGAATTGGACAAGGAAGCCGATCCCTCCGGAAAAGAACTGGATCAGGGAAAAAAGGTGTACTGGAACGCTACCACAGGCAAGGTTTCCAATACACCCGGATCTGAGCCTGAGCTGCCCTGCATTGGCATTGCATACGAGGACGCTGCCAGTGCCGCCACCACTTGTCTGATCAAGATTAACGTTGGCATTTAACCACACTCCACCGCCAGTTCCGGCCGGGTTATTCACTACCTCCCGCCCGGTCGGGACACAAAGGAAAATGAACTGGAAACGTAAAGCCATAAATTGGTGGCAGCACAACACCAACAGCCTGCACCTGTTTTGCAGACTCAGAGGATTTGGAATCAGCCGAGTCCAGGCCGAACGGATCTGCAAGAAATATGAATGGCTGTTTCAGCACAAAACAAAGGACACAAATAAATGACTTTCACCGGCCTGGAAGCAATCTTAATCGGCTTGGTCTCTATGATTTTAGGGGTGGTCAGCACCATTTTTGTCATGCTTCGCTGTTTTGTCCGCAAAGATTTATACAAACAGACTGTAAATGAACTGCATGACCAGTTGAGAAAGCTGGATAAAACTTCAAACATTCAGTTCAAGATGCTTCGAAGCCTGGTCAGCTATATGCCTGATCTTACGCCTGAGATCCGGTCAAAAATACTGAATGAAGGAAATGGTCAATAATGATGGGCCTTTTCGCCATATTTAAATCTAAAAAAATCATCATTCCTTTGATTATGGTTTTCTTACTAGCCGGTGTAGCCGGTTTTGTCTGGTGGCGCTTCGAAGACGCCCTAAGAGAGACCGGTAGACAGGCCCAGATTATCATACAGCAGATACAGGATCTTAAAGACATGGA
Organism: Desulfonatronovibrio hydrogenovorans DSM 9292; assembly: GCF_000686525.1. NCBI lineage: Bacteria > Pseudomonadati > Thermodesulfobacteriota > Desulfovibrionia > Desulfovibrionales > Desulfonatronovibrionaceae > Desulfonatronovibrio > Desulfonatronovibrio hydrogenovorans. Next base: position 119,992 of record NZ_JMKT01000011.1, on the reverse strand, counting down.
ACAAAGGATATCTGAAATCGAAGCTGAGCGAGAGCGCATTGAAAGGCTATTTGCTCTGCGTGAATTGCAGGTTCAGGAGTTAAAACATGAGTATCAGACACTCAGACAGGACATGCATAGTTTGGAACTGGAAGCCCGGAAATGGGCTCTTGATCCTTTGCCTGCTCCTATTGTTGAGCGGCTGCGGCAAGCCACAGATCCAGACAGTTACCAAGACTGAGTATATCTACATGACCCCTCCAGCTGCCTGGCTTGTCAAGCGTCATCCCCTTGAATTTGATGGCGAAACCAACAGTGACCTGCTGCATTATGCAATTGATCTGCTGGAGATCATAGAAAAACATAACCAGGATAAAGACATGATCCAATTATGGCAGGAGGAAGTCAAATGAGTATTCAGCTTTATCTGTTGACCAGCCTGCTTGCTGGACTGCTGGGCGCGGTCCTGCTCATCAGCGGGATCTGGGTGGTGAACAAACGTCAAGCCTATAACATTTGGGACAAGCTCTATGAAAATCCTATGGCCCTGGGTCTTGTTGTTGCCTCTTTTATTCTGGGGCTGTCACTCGTCATCGCCAGCGCAAGCTTCTGACCTTTGCCAGGATATTCAGGAGGCATGGCTGACCATTGAAGGCACTCCATATGTTTGGGGTGGAAACTCTTTTGCAGCTGGTGGATTTGATTGTTCTGGAGCAATTTTTAAGGTTTCCAAACTCATCGGCCGCCCTGTCCCCCGGACAACAAGCCAACGCTATTACCTGTCCACTCCAGGTCCGGATCAGCACTGGTCAGAGGCGAAATGCGGCTATGTTGTCTGGTGGACGCTGCAGCCGAGCAGACCTTACGGCCATCTGGGGATGCACATTGAGCAACCCGAGTTCTGGCACTCAGGATCAAGCACCGGACCGACCAAAGCTACCCACTGGAGAGGTAGCTATTGGGATCGGCATTTTGAGGCGAGTAAACTGTTTTACCGGTAAAAAAATGGAATTTAAAGACCAGATAAAATCAGACCTGGCTGAGGTTTTTTTTAACCAGGACGAATTTGCAGAAGAGGCAACCTACAATGGAGAACCTGTTGAAATCATACCAGATGAAGCAATGCTCCAATCCGCAGGGACCCCTGGAGTGATTGTCACCAGTTTAACCCTGTATGTCCAGGCGGATCAAGTGGCTGTCTGCAAACAAGGGGACAGGATCACCCATGGTGGACATGTCTACCATGTGGTCGGGATACCCAGTCTTGATGCCGGTCTTTGGACACTGCAGGTGGACCGTGAAACCAAGAACTTGAACTATGGTGTGTGATGCAGCCGACTATCAGCATATCATCAGACGATATCAGATCTGCCCAGCGCGACCTTAACTACATGGCCAATGAAATGCCCTGGGTTGCAGTCCGGGCTCTGAACAAGGCCATGACCGGCGTAAAGACGGACCTGGTTTCAATTATCAGAGAACGGTACAATTACAAGGCAGCTGCCCTAAGAAAGCGCATCACCATTGCCAAGGCTACTCGGCAGAACATCAGAGGCCATGTTCAGTCGAAAGGCGGACCTGTTCATCTGACTGACATCACTGGAACCAGACAGACAAAAAAAGGGATTAGCGTTGATGTCCGAAAAAGTACAGGCCGACGCGTGATTCCCAGGGCGTTCAAGGCATCAGGAAGAATCAGCGGCAAGCAGATAGTCTTCCGCAGACAAGGCGACCCACCGAAGCAGATTTCCAGGCTTGTTCCCAGATATCCGATCCAGGCCATAACCACGGCCCATCCCGAAGTGCTGTACAATTCACCGGAAAACTGGACTCGAATCCAGACCGAAGTTGCCAGGCGGCTGGACACGAACATCCAACGAGAAATTGATGCTGAATTTCGCAAACAACAGGGAAAATGGGGATGACAGTCAGACAGCAAATTATCGAGACCCTGAAAGCCAGGCTACAATCATATTCCTGGGCAGAGTTTGAGCCGGAAATTCATGCTGGCAGGACAATATTTGACCCGGATGAAGACCCCTTGCCGGTGGTCACAATTGTAGCCGGGACAGAAACATCAGAACGTACCAGGTACGGTACGGATCTGCGTACAATGCAAATTGATGTGTCTGCCCTGCTTTCCCTGGCAGATGGCAAGGAGGCGTTTGATATTGGAGAACCGGCTTTTGGAGAGCTTCACAAAGCATGTTTTGACGGTGGTGAAATCCAAATCGGTGACGATTATGTGGCCCTGATCTACACTGGCGGGGGAATTGTTGATTACCCGTCTGAACTTGGCCCGGCCCTTATCACCATAGCTGTAACCATTACTGTTACGTTCGAAACAGCAACAGGCAATCCATGCAACAACGAATAACTTACGGAGGATATTATCATGTCATTACGAGCAAATCAGGCAGATCAAGCCCTTATCCAGTATGAAGCGGGGCAAGAATTTGTGGCCATGGAGGCATTGTCAACCAATGATAATAAGACATTTTCAAGTTCAGATGCACCTTGGTCCGGAGTGGCCGGTTATGAACCGGTGGTCAGGCCGGACGGACTGATCACCGGTGGAACAGTCACCCCAGGTTCAGGAAACAATGAAATCGATATCAGCAATCTAACTGCTTATCTTGGTGGAGAACAGGTTGACCTGACCAGTATCGCCACCCAGACAGTCACGAGATCCACTAATTCAACGGACAAATTCCGGATCAACAGCGTGACCATTACTGATGCAGGAGAAATTGCAATCGTTTCTGGTGTGGATGAAGGCCCTGCTTTCAGCGGCACCCGTGGCACGGCAGGCGGACCACCCTGGATTCCTGAAGGCCATATTGAGATTGCCCAGATCAGGCTTGAGGGATCTGATCCGGAGATTGTCCCGGCTGATGCAGTCAGGCAGGTTGTCGGTGTTTCAACTGAAAGATACGACTTTCCACTTTATGCCGAGGATTACGGAGAAGGAAAAATCGAGTTTATTTCAGCATTGCCTGAAATACACAGTGATGACAACGGCGTGACCAGGACATGCAAGAGCGTGTTTGCAGAATATTACACACCATCTTTTGCAAACCTTGAGCCTGCTTCTGAATTTATCCCACCTGAAACCACCCATAGCCAGACCTCGACCGGGGTATATGGAGGAGCCATCGGAGCAAGCTCAAGCGCTCTGAACCAGGGCAGCTTTACCGCCTATCTGAGAGACGGGGTGACTGACCCCTTGTTGGCCCTTAAGAATCAAAAATTGTGGTTCAGGTTTTATCCACATCGCTTACGTGCTCCGCACCTGCTGGCCCAGGGAATCCTTGGCATCAGCCGGACATTTCCGGCTGGCGACTCAATTCAGGCAGCCTGCACCCTGACCGCTGACGGCCCTGCCATAGAGGTTGCAGAGTAATACTGCAGGGCAGGCACCACCCTGCCCTGCTTAACCTGGGAGGTTGTATGAGCTTTGATCTGAAAAAATTCAGCAAGGCAAAATTTCAGGCCAGGACTGAGGCCGTTGCGGTTCCAGCTCTAGCTGATTTTTTTGAAGAAGACAGTAAGCCGGAGTTTCTTGTGCGTGGGCTGACAGGCGAAGAAATGGCCAGAGCCAACGAAGCCCTGAATAAGTCAAAGAATATTGCTGCTATTCTGGAAGCTATTGCTGGCCAGGCCCAGAATGAAAAAATCAAAGGATTAAAAGACGTAATGGGACTTGGAGACGACATGCCCGGCGATCTTGCCAAACGGATTGAAGTCCTGGCCATGGGCTGTGTTGAGCCAGTTCTTGATATTCAAAATGCAAGCAAAATCTTCAGGGTTGCCCCGGTGGACGGATATGCCCTGACCAATAAAATCCTGGTTTTATCAGGACAGGGAATGACCCTGGGGGAGCAGCCAGCCTCTGGCAGAAAGAAGAAATCAAAACGGCCTGCTACTTAGGACATGCCAGGGGCAAGATGCTTTATGAACTCCGGCCTGATATCTTTCCCCATGGGTATTTAACCTCTGTGGAAAACGAAATCTGGTCAATGTTTTATGCAGAATTAAACAAGGATAAATGATGAGCAGGGACCTTGAGCGAGTTGTTCAGATTGTGTTCCAGGGAGTGGATAATACCGGAACAGTAATCCGCAATATTTCCCGGGAAATGGACAAGCTTGCCGGTGGTGTTCAAAGTGCAACTCAACCCCTGGCCAACATGCACGACCGGATCCTCAAGCTCCAGACTGCCCTGGGTGCTTTGGCCATCGGTGGTCTTGCTCTATCCATAAATGCTGCTGCGGATTTTGACAGCCAGTTCCGTGAAATCGCCACCTTGATTGATGACACGGGTGACGGAGTCGATCAGTTCCGGATGCAGATCCGCGAATATGCCAATACATCTACCCAGTCCATCGAGGACATAAATAAATCCATTTATACAGCTTTGAGCGCAGGCATTGAATATGGAGATGCCCTGAAATACATAGCCCAGGCCGAACAGCTTGCTGTTGCAGGCCGGGCAGATTTGTACAGCACAACCAAGTTGCTGGAATCCGTGATGAACGCATACGGGGCCAGCACTGACGAGGCTGGTCGTTATTCCGATGTCCTGTTCCAAACCGTTCGCCAAGGCCTGACAACCATTCCTGAACTTGCCCAGTCCCTATCCCAGGTATCTTCTATGGCTGGAGCAGCTGGTGTTCCCATAGAAACCGTGAGTGCGGCCATTGCCTCCCTGACAGCCCAGGGCATGCCGACCAGTGAAGCCATGACTGCAATCCGGGGTGCGATCCAGTCAATTATTAATCCAACCCAGCAGGCATCAAATTACGCTGCCGAACTCGGCATTGAGTTTAATGCCTCTGCCTTGGCATCCAAAGGACTTGAAGGAGTACTCCTGGACGTATGGGAGGCTACAGATGGCAATGTTGATGCTGTGTCCCAGCTATTCAGCAATGTCCGGGGCTTGACCGGTGTGCTGGCAATGTTTGGCCAGGATGGCGGAGACAGGTTTCTGGATAACATTGGCAAGATGCAAGACGCGGCTGGGGTCACGGCAGACGCGTTTGAAAAGATGGTTGGGGATGTCAGTTACGCCAATCAGCAGTTGGCCAATAATGTTCGACTGACTTTTGTCGCTGTTGGAGATGAGTTGATATCTGAGTACGGCGATATGGTCAGTGGTATCTCTGATATCTTCAAAGCTTTACAGCAATCTGTCCAGGCCGGGGCCTTTGACGATGTCTTTGACGTACTCCGTGAAATCGCAGGTGATCTGACCGCCACCTTTGATAACATTGCCCGCAATCTTCCAGAAGCTTTAAATCAGATGGATTTTTCCAGGCTTGCCCGGTCAATCCGGGATCTGGCTGATAATACGGCTGGAGTGCTCGACGCTTTTTTTGGCCAAGTTGATCTTGATACTCCAGAGGGGCTGGCTCAGGCAATGCAGCGAATTGTTAACGCTGGGGCAGCGTTGACTGAAATCAGCTCAAGTATCATTGAAAGCTGGCAAAAATGGGCTGGGTGGCTGGGCAGCTTAGTAGAAGGATTTGGAGATCTTGATTCTAGTACAACAGAAACCATTGGCAACTTCCTCCAGCTTGGCAAAGTTATTAATGTGGCTGCTGGTTTTGTTTCCAGTTTTGCAGGCGCCTTGGATGGCATGTCTGTATTGCTCAAGGTTATTGCAGCTCAGCGCCTTGTCAATCTCATTACCGGACTAGGAAGCGCAGCCACGGCCATGGGTGGACTTGGAGCAGCAACCCAAGCCGCCATTGGGAGTGCTGCTGGCAAAGCTGGTTTGATTGGCCTGGCTTATTATGCCGGTCATATCACAGGAACCCTGTTCAATGAGCATGTACCAGCCGTCGGCAAAGCGGCACAAAGCATATATGGTTGGGCTGATCGGATTCTTGATTTTACCGGTAAACAAGAGGCAGCAAACAAGGAAGCAGAGTCTTTTGCCAACCTGGTCAATGCCATTGCCGACAATATAGGCGATTTTACCTACGACCTCGGTGGACTGCGGGACCAGCTAGAGGGTTTAGGACATGACCTGTCCGGACTTTCCGACGCGGATGTAATCCGGCTTAGTGCGGAAGCGGATATTTTAAGCTTTGAAGAAGCTATGCAGATCATCCGCACCCGGGTGCCTGAGAAACAAAAGATAAAATTTGAAGCTGATATAGTTGAGGCTAAAAAGGAACTAATTGAATTGGGGCATGATGTTGAGGGCTTAACTGGTGAACAGATTTTGGAATTGCGGGCAATCCATGATCAGGTGGCCCTATCCAAGACAGAGCAAGAAATCACAGAAACAACCGAAAGGATCAAGGGACAAACCCAAAATATCCCTCCTTATATTATCAACGTATCTGATGATGGCAGCATTGAGATTTTGGAAAATGATCTTGAGTATGCAAGTCGTCCACGATCCGTTGAGATTGAGCCAGAATTGTCTGGCTTGGAAACAGATGAATTTAAGGCGGTCATGGGAGTTCTTGATACAATGATATCCAATTACCATGATACCATTCAGGCTAAAGTCGAATGGCAAGCTAAACTTGAGATTGCCGAGGTTGAGGCCAATGCGAAAAGAGTTGAAGCGATCATGGATGGAGTATCAACCAGCGTTGAAACTGCTGGGGGAGTTCTTGAGTCTATTTTTTCTAATATAGGACAAATGTCAGAAGCTGGAATTTGGTCGTATGATATTCAACGGTACATAGAGCGCCAAATGGATATTCAAGAGCGTGGTTTGGAAATACAAGAAAAGATGTCTTGGGCAGAGATGGAATTTATGGAAATACGAAAACGACGGATGCAATCTGGGGAACCTCTTATCACTGTATCTGGAGATGGGCTTCAGCCTCATCTTGAAATGATAATGTTCGAGATCCTGGGGGCAGTCCAGGCCAGGGCAAGCGAAGAATATCAAAATTTTTTATTAGGGGTTGAATGATGGGAATAGTAATGGCTCTAAATGCACCTTTGTTTGATCCGCATGGCGCAGGCTTTCTGTATTTGCGCCCTGAAAGCATTGACGACTTTTTTGGCGGGCAACGCAGGCAAACCAGAACCCCAACTTTGGACGGTGGAGTGTCATTATACGATACAGGGTATACGGTGTCTGATCAAACATGGCAAATACGGACAGTTTACAATCCCTCGGCAATTTCTTTGGTTGAGCATTTATCTCTGGTGTATCAACGGATTTTTGCCAGCACTCCTGCGGGTTACTTTGAAATATCATTACAGTCATGGCAAAGGCAAGGGCTTGATCTAGTTTTGACCTTGGCTGTCATTAGGAAGGTGGGCGCATGATAATGAATTTAATCCTGTATCGGAGCGCAAAAGAGTTACCTTTATTGACTGGTTTAGGCGTTGCAAATGCCAAATTGGCGCTAATGGCTAATACTTATGTGCCGGACCTGGAGCATAGTGAATGGTCTGATCTGTCGGCGCATGAGATTAACCCCAGCCCAGGATACGAGGCCGGGGGTAAAATCATAGACGGCACAATCAAACAATCCGGCAACAAGTATCAATGGCAACCTTCGGACACAGTCTTTTCCGCACTCCAGGCAACTTTTGCTTATGGTGTGTTGTACTCAGGTTTGAGCCTGATTGGATACATAGCATTTTCTGAGGGTAATACGATAACGATTACTGGCTATGACTTTGTGATAAAATGGGCAGCACCTGGAATAATTGAATTGGAGGTAGTGGAATAATGGCAAGTTATATATTGGCAAATAATGCCAAGGCAGAATTAGCTGAGTCTATTACAGATAGTAATACCGGTATTATGCTGACGGAAATTTCAGATACTTTAAGTGACGCCTTGGAAAATGTGGTTGATGGGCAAATGCATATATTATTGACGGTTGCAAATATAACTGACGAGATACATGAGATCGTTGAAGTGGTAGATTGGGATTCGGGGACAGCCACGGCAACCATTCTTAGAGGGCGGGACGGTACAGAGTCTTTAGAGTGGCCGGCAAATACCGTTTTGGAATTGCGAGTAACCCGTTATTTGTTACAAAGTTTATTTAGTGGTTTTGCTGATAATACAATTGCAATTTTAGGGGTGGCTCTTGGCATGGGGGCCGTGGCTATTGGCCAAGGGGCTTTCAGCTCTGGACCTGCAAGCTTGGCCCTTGGTCAAGGGGCAAATGCGCAGGCTGATAATGCCGTTGTTATTGGCAATGGTTATGTTGGCGCTGATCGTGGGATTGCTATTGGGGATTTTTCTAATGCTGCGGATGAAGATGGGATTGCTATTGGGGATTCTAGTGCAGGTGGACCAAGGGTAATTGCCATTGGCCTTGGTGCCGGTTCATGGGAACCGGATGCTATCTGCGTTCGGGGGGAGGGCTACGCCCCAGATACTATTGTCGTCGGGGTTAACTCCGCTGCACATGCTCAGGGGGGGATTGCTTTGGGCCGGGAAGCGGCTAGTCAGGGCGAACGTGCCATTACTATTGGTGATCAGGCGAAAGGCTACTTCGGTGATTTTGGAATTATTATTGGTGCAGGAACAGAAATGGCATCAATTGCCGGCGTATCTCTTGGAGCCAAGACGCAGAATTATGCCAATTTTGGTGTAGTCTTGGGGTATCAGGCCATGGCTACTTCCCCTCATTTTTCTCATTTGGCAATGATCCCTGGTCAACCCGCTGCAAATGCTCTGCCGGGGGATTTGCATGAAGATGATTTGGCCAGCCGTCACCGGGCCGCCCCCGTAATGACGCTGGCCACAGGGGTAATTGATTTAACTGATGATCAAGATCACGCAGAAATTGAAATTCCCACGGGGGCTGAATTTTATATTGATAGAATTGATTTGATCGTGACTTCTGCCACAGACCCAGCTGGGCCTTTTGAAATTCAAGTGGGTACAGGTGATGGTCCTGATGTTGATAATATATTGACTTCATCGGCGGTCACCGTTGATCAGGCCCAACAAAGGCAAATGTTTACTCCAGAAATAAATGGGGTAGATAGTATCAGAGTATCTGTGGCGACGGCTGGGACTGGAAATCTTAATTGCCGAGTAATTATAATTGGTTATCTGATGGCGGGTGAGTAATGCTTAATTTAGGACAGCTAAATAGTCATGCCCTAAACGAGGGCGCTGGCTATACTGAGCTTTCTTTTGAAGTTACAGGGGCCAAGTACCGGCTTTATTATTATAAACCGGCACGGGAATGGGCAATATCATCTGCTTTTGTGGCTCAAATAATCTACTTGTGTCGCCTTAATGAGTTACCATTATCAATCTCTTCTCTCCATGCCCGGATGAGGGATGGCCAGCCAACCTATGTCAATGTGGTCGTGCCTGGAATTACCCAAAATTTGATTGATGCGATTGAATCCAGGGTAGGAGGAGATTTAGTCATTTATTCTGGAGTAAGGACCATTGCTGGGCAGGATATTGTTGAAGAGCTTATCAATTCAAAGCTGGAGTCTTTCCGCTATGACTTGGGTGGCCGATCTGGATCGGGGACACTCGTGGGCTATATGGTCCAGACCACAACTACCAGTAAGGTTGTAGATGTAACGGGTGTCACAAGTTACTCTAAACAAGGGACTGGTAAACGGCGTATCCGATGCGAACCTTCTTTTTTTATTCGTCCAGGGGATGTTGCCAGATATGGTCCTGCAGATGGTGATAAGTTAATCGTAGGCATGATTACTTTGAATGTTTCCACAAGAAATATTTTTATGGACCTTATGGAAAGATGAAATGGGCAAAGCACGGATTGAAGGTAATCATGGTCAAGGCGCGTACACTATCACTTATATTGTAAAAGATGCAGATGGCCACGACAAAGATGGAAAAACCACATCTGCCTGGTGTGTTGATTATACTGAGGATATTGAACCAGGGACCATTGTTGGGACTATTGAAATAGCTGGAATTGGTCTGGAGTATCGACAAGGGCAACAAGCTTGGACTTATTTAATTAAGCCTGGATTTGAAAATGGGCCTTTAGGCGCTCCAGGCCCTTATTGGTCATCCCAAGATGGGCAGCAACAACCCCCTAGTCTACAATCAGCCAGTGGTTTCTTTTTTAATGCATCACTTCAACCTGGTTGGCAAAAGTGGAAGCCGACATTTAGGACTGGTAAGATAATTAGCATTAATCCTGAAAAAAATTCAGCAAGTGTCTGCATACGGCCGGGGTTTGACCCTGTTATAATGTCTAATTTGGAACCAGATGACTTGCCAGAATGTGATATTGGAGAACCTTCGCCAATGGATGACTTTCATCTGGAGCAGGTTCAGGACTTTTGTAACCGGTATCCTGGACATCCAGTTTGCCAAGAATTTTCAGAACGAGCTAGTATTTCTTATGGAACATGGTGGGAGTCTATTGTTGCAATCAATACGTTGGTCAATACCCATGTTACATATCAGCGTGAGGTTGTTGATCGATGGGATGTGGTTAATCTTCCTGGCTATGGGGATTGTGAAGACTATGCTTTAACTAAAATACAATTGTTAGCCAACCAGGGTATTCCTGCATCTGCTATGGGATTAGCCATTGGTAAGCTGGGATCAGGGCCAATTCGTGGAAATCAAGATGTTGATCATGCTTGGGCTGTTGTTTTTACAGATCGGGGAGTATTTCATCTCGATCAATCCCCTAACACCCCACTGGGTAGACAGCCCGGAACTAATTTCCGCATTTTGAGATATAATCGTTTCGAAATTAACGCCCGCCGGCTTGATGACGTCCCCTTTGATTATATGGATTGTGATCATATTGCGTTTGAGGTTGGTGACGATGTTGTCATTCAATTCGATAATCAAACATGGGATGATCCGAAAATTATAGGGTTTTCTAGTGCGCCGCATCCTTGCGTGTTGGATTTGTATATTTCAGATCGGGGGTCCACGGTTGCTTCGCCGAAGTATATTCACATTGTATCCCCTGAATTAGAAATTAAGAAATCATTTGATACTGGAATTACGGGCACTCCTCCACCAGTAGGAACAGATAGCTTGAGGTTTGGGCAACCGTCTTTTGCTGATGGGAAAATAGCTTTTTGCGCTTGGCGGTATTGGACGGAAAGCTCCACCTGGCATACAATAAGTTATGTTTGGATTTTTGATGCGGCATCAATGGATTTGATTTGGAGCACTACTATTCAAAATTTTCAAATTCGGGGGATCACACTGAAGGCAGGTGATCCAATATTAATTCTTGGAATCGCTGATAGCAATTCACACACATATTTATATTCAGGTACCACCTTAGTTAATAAGCTTTTTGAGCACTCTGAGGTATGGGATTTGGAAACAGATGGATCGCATGTGTACGCCCTTGACAACATAAGGCTTTATAAATTTAGCATGGGGGGCGGTTTAATATCTTCCAATTCTGGAAGATGGGCTGCAAATGGGCTGTATGGGCATACTCGTGGTCCTTTATTGTATCATGGTGGTTATTTTTATGTCCCGTCTAGGGCTGTTATTGCAAGTAATATAACACCCCCGCAAGCTTCCACTTATGGTTATTTATGCAAAATAAATCCAGAAAGTATGGCAATTGTCAGCCGAGTAGCCAGCGCACCAAGTTCTGATCGGCATGGTTTTTTTCATGCTGCTCTTGGCAGGGGTGACAATTTATTTTTACTTTATTGTAGAGAAAATCACCTTGGGCAACTTTATGAACTCACAAATAGTTTATACAAGGTAACCCTAACTGATATGACAGTCAGCTCTACTATATCTTTGCCTAATGCTGATTCATTTATTATACCGACTTGGCGTAACCATTGGAGGCCGGTAGCCGCTAGGGGTGATCATGTTTACTATTGGGATCTGACCAGCGGGCGATTGAGGATATATTCTCAAGAAAATTTATCTTTACTTGAAAGCCTTGCGATTTCTGGAATTACTAAGCCAGACTTATTGTTTTGCGCACAGGTATAAGAATTTCTTTCCAAATAGCCTTGGGTAGATATTGCTTGGTAATGTTGAGGTCCCTAGTCCAGCAGTGGATGGACAGCCCTGGGCACCGCGAAAATATTTTAAGACCGGATTTTTCTGGCAGCGCAATCGGGGCATTTAAAGGTTCAGATGGGGCCATCGCGGCCGTTCAAATATTTCTTGGACAGACCGGTTGACTATTTGACGCTAAGCCCGGTCACGCCAATCTTACCCCACCTCATCATTCAACTTCTTGCCAGCCTTGAACTTCGGATCTGCCTGTCAACGGCTGATGAAGTCCGAAATTCTTTAAGAGCTATGTTCCCGCAACAACCGGGTAACATTTTTCAGCGTGTTCCAGTATCCTGAGCATTACGGCCTTGACCAGGATCTGAGTCCCAGGATTCTTGCTTTCCCTAGGCCCAGCTACATTCAAGACGAAGACGTTACTATCAAGACCCCATTTCCAAATGATTTCTGGGGTAAGGTTTAAGGACTCAGTCTCAACATCAAAAATATAGTAGGGCCTTTTATGTTTTTTGACCAGATCAACGGTGAGCCTGGTTCCACCTGTTGGTTCTCCATAAGTAAATATCAGGGTCCCGTCAGAATCAACAACATTTGCTTCTGTCCGAGCAACGTAGTTGGATGAGTCATGTTCAATTACCGGATACTTGTCTGGTATATGCCCCAGTTCAGATTTTCTGCCTTTTGGACACCAGCCACCACAGGGATGACCAAGTTCCAGGGCTGCATCAAGGGCTCCCTGGTCTGCTCCGGTCTGACCACCTGAGACGATCTTTTCGAAAACTCTGCGTTCTTGCATGGGGTTACTGTCGTCTCTTTTCAACGAGAATTCCGCGTTCAATTTCAAAGATCACCACTGCTTCAGAGTAGGAAATCTCTCTATTTTCTACTTGATCACATAGATTGTTACGAAGGGTATAAAGTTCAAATAGCTCCTTATCATCCGGGTATTCTTGAACTATGGCCTCCCACTCGGTGTCTCCAGACTCACATAATCCTTCTGCAAAGACAGGAGAACATATTAAGAGAAATGCCAAAGACAATAGCAGATGTCTTATATAAGCCACCGGATTACTGAATTGGACCGCCTTCCTGGACTCTGTCATTTTGTAAGTCCTTGGTTATGTTCTGAATGTAGAATATCGCCGCCTGGATGCTGTCAAACTCAAGCGCCTTATGAACGCTTCGGGCGGGATCAATATACCTGGATTCAAGTATAATCTTCTTGTCTTCAACTTGATACAATCTCAAGGTCAAATCAAATCTTTCATCCTCGATCCTTTTTCCTTGAAGCAGACGACCACTGAAACAAAGTGGATCCTCGCCATCTCGCTTGATGGTGATTTCACGGAACTCTTCATCCGACGTGTCTTTGCTGGATGGTCCGAGATACGCCTTTAACTTCCTCCAGATACTCATCCTTGGTAATTATCCTTTTTTTGAACAATAGTCGAAGCAAAGCTTCATGCTGGACCATATTCGAATAAATGATTTCTTCCTGAGTGGCAATTTCATCCTGGGGATTGAGTTTTTCTGCTGTCATAGTTGTGGTTACCTTGAGTGATATTGAAACCGAGATGCCTTGAAACGAGACCGGCATTAGTGCAATGTGTAAGTCCGAATAAGCTTACTCTTTGCCACGGTTCGTCCTGTATTTGGCAAGTCATTCATAATTTTAACAAGTCGACCAATCTTAGGGTTAACGACATGTGATCCGTATTCAAGACAAAATTGATGATATCGTAGCAAAAAATCTGGATGTGACTCGATAAACATGAACACATCGTCAGTAACAGTCCTGTTAATTTGAACATGCGGAAAGATGTTGAGCAAAAATTGGCGCAATGATTGGTCCATAATAAAATCTCCTATGTACTAAGATTATTCTATTGGTTTTAATGAAACATTGAAGCCTAGTGCTCTAATTGCATTTATATGCAGCCAAAGTTCTGCGTTGTCGCCTGAACTTCTTGTCACTGGTGATGTTGTTGATTGCTTTAAATTAATTGATTTAATTAGCCGGTCAATAGCGTCTGCATTAGCTCGCCCCCTTTTTTGCCAGGCTGACACTGTCGTTTGAGAAACACCAGCATGCCTTGCAATATCAGCACGGCTAAAACCATCCTTAATGAGCTTCTCCACAATTTCAGTAGCATTTTTCTCGACCCTCTTGTTGGTTGCATTCCTAGAAATATTCCTGTTAAAATCAAGCTGACTCATATTCCCTCCTTTACTTCTCAAGCAACGTGTGCAAATATAATTCAGCCCTGCACCTTCGTCAACCCAAAAGATAGACACTTTTCGCGCAGGAAAAAGATAGCAGCCAAACAAGCATGATTTCCAGGCCCACAACTTGACTTTTTAATTTGACAACTCCTGGCTGGGAATATAAGGAATAGCACTTGCTCTTTAGCGCGGAAAAATGGGATTCTTATTGGCGTTTTTATTGGCGAATCTGTTAAAAAATACGCCAATCAGGGCGTAGCGCAAGCAACGATCTGCAGGTTATTCAAACATTTACCTTGGCCCTGGCAACCTAGGAATAGATTGGAAATCGTGTAGGCGCTAATCCCGTCTCGGGGGTTCGAATCCCCCCCTCTCCGCCATTTACCAGAGCTTCCTGCTGTCCTTTTTTTAGTAATGATGCTCAGCCAGGGAAGCCGGGCGGCGGAAACGCTGCCAACCCCGTCAGGCCCGAAAGGGAGCAGCGGTAACAGTTTTTTCCGGGTGCCCGGTTTCCCTAACAGGGGCGCTTGATCTATCAAGCGCCCCTGTTTTTTTTGGAGCACGGTCTGTAAGGGAGAAACCTCTCCCCGGCTTGCCCTGGACCCCCATTTCTATGAACCGGAAAGGCTGTTATCAATCCAGTATGTTGACTTGTTTTCTTGGCATACCTGTCTTGGCATTGACCAATTCCCTCCTATTTATTGCAGGTTATTACATGCTTTACATAATTCTTATCAGAAATTATAATTTTTAGTTTGGCTATGCACGACTTCAAATTATTTAATGCCTTTTTCCAGGGAAAAGCCCTGAAATTTCTGCACAGGATCATAGATCTGGCCCTGGAAGAAGATGGTATGGACCTGACTTCCAATGCAATCTTTCCTGAGGACAACACTGCCCGGGCCATCATTGTGACCAGGCAGGAATGCGTTATTGCCGGCCTGCCAGTCATTGACCTGGTCATGCAAAGGCTTGCAGGCCCATCCACAGTGAACTGCCTGGTCAAGGAAGGTGCTTTGATTCCCGGGCTGACCAGAATTGCCGAACTAAAAGGGCAAACCAGGAAAATTCTCAAGGCTGAGCGGGTTATCCTCAACCTGGTGGCCAGGATGTCGGGCATTGCCACCTTGACCCGCAGCTTCTCAGAACTCCTGAAAAATTCTGGCGTAACCATCCTGGACACCAGAAAAACCTCTCCTGGCATGCGGTATCCAGAAAAATACGCTGTTCAGGCGGGCGGAGGGACCAACCACCGCCTTAACCTGGAAGAAATGCTCATGATCAAGGACAATCATATTGATCAGTGCGGAAGCATCAGTGTGGCGGTTGATAAACTTAGAAGAACCTATTCACCCTGTCCTGGCATCGAGGTTGAATGCAGAAATGTTTCCCAGGTCCGGGAAGCTGTCAGGGCTGGTGTCCAGAGAATAATGCTCGACAATATGCAAGAGGATGAAATGAGCACTGCCCTGGATCTAATCCCGGAAAACATTGAATCTGAAATCAGCGGCAGGGTCCACCTGCATAACATCAACAGCCTGGCCCGGCTCAAGCCGACCTTTATCTCGTCCGGGGCCATCACCCATTCGGCAGTTCCTGTTGACCTGAGCATGAAAATCGAGGCCCAGTAATGCACAATGAACAAATCCGGCTTTTAAAGAAAAAATACGGTTCAGATCTGGCCATCCTGGCTCATCACTATCAAAACGATTCAATAGTTGAGCATGCCGACCTGGTGGGAGATTCACTCCAGCTTGCTGCTGCCATCCCTGATCTAAAGGCCAGGTACATAGTCTTCTGCGGGGTGGACTTCATGGCGGAAACAGCTGTTGTCCTGGCCCGACCGGGCCAGCTGGTTTTTTCACCTGATCCCGGTGCCACCTGTGTCATGGCTGACATGGCCCCGGGCAGCCTGGTCAGCACCATCCTGGAAAAACTCAACTCACATCAGAAAGTTGTACCTCTGGCTTATGTCAACTCTTCTGTAGAGATTAAAGCCCTTTGCGGCCACTATGGTGGGAGTGTCTGCACTTCTTCCAATGCTTCCAGGATGCTTGAATGGGCCCTTGACCGGGGGGATAAGGTCCTTTTCCTGCCGGACAAGAACCTTGGCCGTAATACTGCAGCTAAGGCTGGCCTGGATAAAAAATCAATAGAGATTCTGGATGTCCGGCAGGGCGGCCGCCTCATTGATCCTATGACTCTCAGCCGCAAAAAGCTTCTTCTCTGGCCCGGGGTTTGTGCTGTTCATTTCCGCCTCAAAAAGGACCATGTTGCCACCGTTACCAGCCAGGAGCCTCAGGCCAGAATTGTTGTCCATCCTGAATGTCATCCTCTGGTGGTGGACAAGGCCCATGAAGCAGGGTCCACTTCCAGGATAATTGCCTTTGTCCGCGATGCAGACCCTGGAACCACCATTTATATTGGAACTGAAGACAACCTGGTTCTGCGCCTGAAAAGCCGCTTTCCCGACAAAAACATCTTTCCCCTGGGCGCAGGATACTGCAGCAACATGGCCAAAATAAACCTGGCCAACCTCTGTGCCTGCCTGGAAAATCTTGATCCCAAACAGGCGGTCAGGATCAGCAGGGACCTGATTCCCAACGCCCGCAAAGCGGTCCAGACCATGCTTGAGGTGAGCACCTGATGGGGGATACCATCAATGCCCAGGTCCTGGTTGTCGGATCAGGGATAGCCGGTTCAACAGCAGCCCTGACCCTGGCTGAGGCCGGTCTGGATGTGCTGCTTATCTCTTCCGGAGAGGGACTGGACAGCGGGAATACACCGCTGGCTCAGGGGGGAATAGTATATAAAGGGTCTGATGATGATCCCAGGATCCTGGAAAAGGATATCCTGACTGCTGGATGGAAACACAATCATCTGCGGGCTGTCCGCTATCTTTGCCGTAAAGGACCAGAGATTGTCAGAGAGGTCCTGCTGCACAGGCTGAAAATCCCGTTTGCCACTGACAAGTCCGGTCACTTTGACCTGACCAGGGAAGGCGGCCACACCATGGCCAGGATCCTTCACTGCACAGACCATACCGGGCGAAGCATCATGGATGGGTTCCTAAGGGTCATTTCAGACCATCCCTCCATCCGGGTCATGACCGGCTTGACCGCCATTGACCTGTTAACCACCCATCACCACTCCACAGAGCTTGAGATCAGGTATCAGCTGGCCAACCAGTGCGCCGGAGCTTATGTCCTTGAACAAAGCACCGGAAATGTCCGCAAGATCCTGGCTGATTTCACAGTCATCGCCACCGGCGGAATGGGCCAGATATATCTGAACACCACCAACACCTCTGCATCCCTGGGTTCGGGAATAGTCATGGCTCAAAGGGCCGGGGCCAGAATGATGAACCTGGAATATACCCAGTTCCATCCCACAGCCCTTTTTCATCGCGGTCCCAGAAAATTTCTGATCACCGAAGCCATGCGCGGCGAAGGTGCTGTTCTGACCAATGCCCGGGGTGATGCCTTTATGAAAAACTATGACCCCAGGGGTGATCTTGCACCCAGGGACATAGTGACCAGAGCCATTGTGGAAGAAATGCTCAGAACCAAAGAGGATTTTGTCTACTTAAACGCCTGCCGGCACATTAAAAATCCGGACAGGCGTTTCCCAACCATTTATAAAAAATGCCTTGAACACAATATTGACCTGACCTCCGAACCCATCCCGGTGGTGCCGGCAGCCCATTACTTCTGCGGCGGGGTCCTGGTGGATGTGCACGGAAAAACCACCATTGACAGACTTTACGCTGCAGGAGAGTGCGCCTGCACTGGTGTTCACGGGGCTAACCGCCTGGCCAGCACTTCTCTGCTGGAAGGGCTGTTATGGGGACATTCTGCTGCCAGAGACATTGCAGCCAGATTCAAGACCAGATCAAGGCTTGGCAGGCGCATCAAGGCTTCCATTCCTGATTGGAATTTTTTAGGCTCAAGGCAGAACGAGGATCCGGTGCTTATTGCTCAGGACTGGGCCACCATCAGGCACACCATGTGGAACTATGTGGGCATCAACCGAACCTCAGCCAGGCTTAAACGGGGCTTTGAAGATCTGCGAAACCTGAACAAGAGACTTCACGACTTCTATAAAGAAACAGCCATTTCAAACCCCCTGGTGGAACTTTTCCATGGCTGCCATGCAGCCTACATTATTACCACCGCGGCCCTGCGCAATAAAAAAAGTATCGGCTGCCACTTCCGGTCAAACGATTAAATACTCAAAAAAACTTCCAGCCCTGGCCGCTGAACTGGCAGCTCACATCTTGGAATCTGCCAAAGAACTCAGAGTCCTTTCTTTTCAAACCAGCGAAAAAGCAGCAGCCCAAGGCAGATGAACACAATAATGACCAGCCAATGGTTGATGCCCAGGACCCCGGGCAGGGTTATCTTGCCAAGATCTCCCCATGTATAGACTGTATCTTTAAGAACCGGATAGAATTCAGCAAAAATCCGGGCGCCCAGGATCATGCCCAGAATCCCCCAGACTGCATCAAGTCTGCCCTCGCCAAGAGCTCCCAGAGAGGTTCCAGGGCAGTACCCCAGCAGGCCCCACCCTATGCCGAACAGAATACCGCCAACAATATTGGCCCCGATAATCGTGGTTTTTATGGACAGCTGGACCAGTCCGAGGTCGTGCAGCAGATAAACCCCGACCATACTGACCATGACCGCAGAAAACATGAACTTGACTATGGTCATGTCCATCAGGCGCAGGGCGCCCAACTGTTTGTCATACCTGACCACCCTGGCCTTTTGCAGCAAAAAGCCAAACAATATTCCAGTGATAAGCCCGATTATGATCATCTTCATCTGCCACCTCCGCCATAAACCATCCTGGCCACAACAATTCCTCCCACAAAAAAGCAGATTAAAGAAACAAAGCCGCTGACTGAAAGTTGAAGCGTACCGCTCAACCCGTGTCCACTGGGTCAGCCGTCTGCCATTCTGGCCCCGAACATGGCGATGACACCGCCTCCAAAGGCTGTCACCCCTCTCTTGACCGGGGTAAGTCCGAATTTTTCCTGCCACATGTCTGGCACCCACTGTTTCTTGAAACTGCCCGATGTCTTGGCAGCAACAAAAGAGCCAATGAGGATTCCAACCACAAACATCCATTGCCAGTCGACCCTGGGCGCCACCTGGACAAAATATTCCAGCCTTTCCAGCCGCTCAGCTCCGAACAGGCCCTCAATCATCCCGGCCATGCGGACAAAGGTTGTGGAGGCACCGAAAAACTGACCAGCGATCCAGACTGAAAGGACTGAAACCAGACCGCTCAGCCCTCCGGCCAGATATGGATTCCAGGCCCTTTGCTTGCTCATGTTAAAAACTCCTTGTTGATTGATTCAAAAAAACTCAGAATTAATAAGGATTACTTAAATTCATATTAACTGCCTCCCAAAAAAAAGTAAAGTTTGGATAAAAATTATCATTCTAGTCGACCAGCCGCCCTTTTCAACATCACTGGATTATTCATTTAACCCCCTGTCTGGCAGTCTTAATTTGCCTTTGACGACCCACTTTGTGCATTTGATCACTTATTGACAAATATGACTCATTGTTACAAATACGTCACGTGACTGAGAAGGTCCTGGAATAAGGGACTTTATTAACCCCTAAAAACAAGATGGGCTGCAGTGGAATTTTTTGATCTTTTTTTATACCTGTCCATGGCTGCAGGATTTCTCATGGCTTTCAGCCTCGGGGCCAACGATGTTGCCAATTCCATGGCCCCGGCAGTGGGGGCCAGGGCCATCACTGTCCGTCAGGCAGTAATCATTGCCGGTTCCTTGACCTTTGTGGGAGCAGTTTTCCTTGGAGCCAACGTCACAGCCACAATTACCAGAGGGATAATCAATCCCGAATACATTGCTGATCCCAAAATAATGCTGCTGGGCATGTTTTCAGCTCTTTTGGCTGCCTCCCTCTGGGTCCTGGTGGCCAGCATAACTTCCCTGCCGGTTTCATCAACTCATTCAATTGTGGGCAGCATTCTGGGGTTCGCTCTGGTGGCCGGAGGCCCCAATGTGATCAACTGGTGGATTCTGTCCGGGGTTGTGCTCTCCTGGTTTATATCACCACTCTTTGCAGGGGGCATAGCCTATTTTATCTTCTCCCACATCCGGAAATATATCTTTTTCAAACCCCATTACCTGCAGCAGGCCAGGATATGGGCTCCCCGCTGGATTGCCCTGACCGCCATGATTGTTGGTTATTCCTTCCTGTACAAGACTCCCCTGGGAAAGCAGCTTGAATTCTCGCGCTCTGCAGCAATGCTGACCACAACGGTTATCGCCTTTCTGGTCTGGATGGCTGCCAGGTATTTCACCAACAAGCTCACCCGGAAAATGGAGCAGAATGTGGAGGAAGTTGAGGGCATCTTTCGCAGGCTCCAGATCATGACCGCCTCATATGTAGCCCTGTCCCACGGTGCCAATGACGTAGCCAACGCCATCGGACCGGTGGCAGCCATCTATCTCATAGCCAGACAGCAGGCATTGATTGACACAGCTGAAATTCCCCTGTTCATGCTGGTTCTCGGCGGAATCGGGCTGTCCCTGGGAATCATGGTTCTTGGGCATAAAGTCATGTCCACTGTGGGGAACAAGATCACCACCCTGACCCACACCCGAGGCTTTGCAGTGAATTTCAGTACAGCAACTACGGTTCTGGTGGCTTCGAATATGGGCATGCCTGTTTCCACCACCCACGCCTGTGTGGGCGGGGTGACCGGAGTAGGTCTGGCCAGGGGATTCAGTGCCGTCAATTTCAAGGTACTGCTGAAGATTGTCGGATACTGGGTCCTTACAGTTCCCATTGCAGCCCTGACTTCAATAGTAATCTTTCAGGTCCTTATGTGGACATTCATCCATTAATTTTTAACATTTTTGAACCATTATGTTGACCGACCTGAAAACTTTCATTATTTCGGTTCAGTAGAAAAAACTGCAGCTGAAAAAGTTAAGAACGGATCAAGAGGTATTTTAAGATGAAATTCAACTTCTTTGGGTTGCTCACCCAGAAGTCGCCGATGGAAAGGCTGCTGGAACACTACGACAAGATCCAGCAGTCAGTAGAAGTTATAAACGAATCCCTGGAATGCTATATCGGGGGGGGGCAGTGCGTTGAGTTCAAGACCCTTCAGGCCAATCTCAACGACCTGGAGGCCCAGGCAGACAAAATCATAAGGTATATTCGCAATCACCTGCCCCGGGGCCTGTTCATGCCTGTGGATAAGGTCCTTTTCCTCAGCTATACCAGTGCCCAGGATGATGTCCTGGATTCAGCCCAGGAAGCTTTGAACTGGCTCTCCATGAGGACCATGATTATTCCTGAGGAATTTCAAAAGGAACTCATTTACCTGGTGGATGACGTAGGAAACATGGTCTATCTGCTGGGTCCAGCCCTCAAGGACACTGTATCCCTGGTCCACCTGGAAAATCTTGACCGGGACGGGACCAAGGAGCAGTACCGGAAGATCCGCGACAAGAGGCACGATATTTTCAGAGCTAAAAACGCGCTGATTCGAAAGATTTACAGTTCTGATCTCGAATTCAAAGACATCTATCAGCTCATCCACTTCACTGAACGGATGTACACCATGTGCCACAGCTGCAGCAAATGCGTGGAAATCCTGCGGTCCATGATAGCCAGATAGGCCTGGTTACCCTGCAACAAGCTTTATGGCCGGACAATCCTATCCGGCCTTTTTCAACTCCCTGATCAGGTCCTGAAGTTCCTGGCTCTGTCTGGTCAGATCCCCGATTGCCCGGGCTGAGCGCTCCATCACCTTTGCCCCGTCCTCAGCAATCCTTCTGATATCCTCAATACTTTTCTCAACCTGTTCACTGGCTGCAGACTGCTCCTCTGTGGCTGTGGCTATGGATCTTACCTGCTGGGCTGCATCCTCGATCAGATCCACGATCTTTTCCAGAGCCCGGCCTGAACTGCTGGCCAGATCAGTGGCCTTTTCAACTGCTGCAACAGCCTGATCCATACCCTGAATGTTTGTCCTGGCCCCGTCCTGGATGGAGCTGATAGCCTCTTCCACTTCTCTGGTGGCGGCCATGGTTTTCTCAGCCAGTTTACGCACCTCATCAGCCACAACTGCAAACCCCCGACCGGCATCTCCGGCCCTGGCAGCTTCAATAGCAGCATTTAGAGCCAGGAGATTGGTCTGGTCTGCTATCTCATCAATGACATTCATTATTCCGCCGATCTGCTCAGCCTGGGTTCCCAGCTCCTCCAGGCTGTCTTTGACCTGGTAAGATGTCTTATGGACCTCGCCAATGGCCTCCACAGACTGCTTAACAATTTCAGCTCCCTTTTCAGCCTCCTGTCTGACCTGATCAGTATCCTTGGCTGCAGTGGAAGCGTTGCGGGCCACTTCCATCACAGTAGCGTTCATCTGGGCCATGGCAGCAGCTGTTTCAGCGGTCCGGGCTTTCTGTTCCTCTGAACCACGGCTGGACTGTTCCACTTGACCGGAAATCTCCTGTGAAGCCGAACCTACACGGGTCACAATGCCTTCCAGCTGAAAAGCCGCCTGGGTCATCCCTTCCACCTTGGCCTTTTCAGCCATCTCCCTGGCCTGGTTGGCCTCCCGGGTGGCTGCTCCGGCTTTTTCCGACTCCCTCAAGGCTTCTTCGGTCTTGGCCCTGGCCTCTTTTATCCGATCTTTGAGGTTGGCCACCATCTTGTTCAGAGCCCTGGCAAGGACTCCTATCTCGTCCTTATTTTTTATCTCCAGGGTTTCATCCAGATTCCCGTCGGCTACCCTTGAGGCAAACCTGGTGGCTGCAGAAACCGGTCCGGCCAGGGTCCTGGCGAACAGGATACCCGCCCCCAGCATCGCCCCCCCAGTGATGAAGGTCACCCACATGATTGAGGACAGGGTGGCTTTCTGGGCCGTCTCAATGGTCTCCCGGTCAGTCCCTATAAAGTACATGCCCACAGTGTCACCCTGCAAATCTTTGACAGGCCAGTAGGCCGTGTCATACCACCTGCCCAAAATCTGGTTTCTGTCCAGAAAGGTTTCCGAGTCCGTTAAGACCCTGGCCAGCACATCCGGGTTCTGCAGCCTGGTGCCCACCACCCGCTGACCATCCCGGCTGATGGTGGTGGACAGCCTTGAATCCCCTTCAAAGATCGTAGCTTCCACCCCAAGCTTTTCATTGATGGCGTCCACCAGCGAATTCTGGCTCAGGTCCATGCCAATGGTCAGCACCCCAACTATTCGTTCAAAGATCATAACCGGATAGCCCGCTCTCAAGGACAGTCCCACTTGACTCCCCTGTTCCACTCCTGCAACCGGCTCTCCCTGCAGGGCCTTTTTAACATTGATCTGGGACAGGACAACATCCCCGGTCTGTTCAGAATGCCCCCGAAGGATCACTTCCCCCTGGGCATTGGAAAATGTTACAAAGTCAATATCATTGGCCTGCATCAATTCCCGGGCATAACGGGAAAGTACCCTGGGATTGCTGGAATAAAGGGCAGATGCCAGCTGGTGATCCTGAGCAGCCCGGCCTGCGGTTTCCAGAAAATATTCTTCAAGTTCCCTTAGTTCGTGCTGCACTGCATTCTGGATTCTTTCTATGGTGCT
This sequence comes from Desulfonatronovibrio hydrogenovorans DSM 9292, assembly GCF_000686525.1. Taxonomy (NCBI): domain Bacteria; kingdom Pseudomonadati; phylum Thermodesulfobacteriota; class Desulfovibrionia; order Desulfovibrionales; family Desulfonatronovibrionaceae; genus Desulfonatronovibrio; species Desulfonatronovibrio hydrogenovorans. The sequence continues at coordinate 96,222 of NZ_JMKT01000011.1, read as the reverse complement.
GACCGATTCACGGTCAAAACCTGCAGCCACAAAATGTTTGGTAGTGAAAAAAACAGCTGTTCCCAGAATCAGGACAGTCATTCCCACCATGATCAAGAGTTTCCAGAAAATTGAAATACGCATAATTCTATCCGTTTTTTACCTGTTTTTTTATCAAACTGAAAACCGGATAAGACTGCCTTTCAGACCCAGACCAACACTCCGGCTGACCACCCGGTTCACCAGTCTGGATCATATACTTTTAAGCCCGGAGAATTTCAAGATATTTTTCCTCAGGCAAATCCGGCCGGGGTCCATAAGGTCTGATTACAGAGCCCGATCCCAATATTTTCGGGTAGCTGGCCAGGGCCAAACCGGGTCCTTTTATTACGCCTGGAGCCAATCCCGACAACAGAAATTTTATGATCCTCTGCAGGCTACTGAAGAAAACCGACCAGTCTTTGGAGAGCCGGATCAGGAGTCAGGCCCGGACACATGTCTTGAGCCGGCACCATCAAGATGGGATGGAGGGGGTCGGGGCTATATTAATGGAGCGGCAAACCGCTTTAGAGAAACTCAATCAGAAAAAAGCCCGGTTAAGATGCAGACCACCGGACAAAGGGCGGGCCTGTCAGGAAATTCAGTTCAAGGAAAACCAGGTGCTAATATGTCCATTACTCCTCAGCTTCTCCGGCCATCTGCTCCAGAGACTCGTCCAGACCCAGCCTGATGCGTTCGTACAAAGGATCATCCAGAGAAACCTTATTCAGGGCTCTTTGAAATATCTCCTGGGCCTGGTCATGGTTTCCAGACTGCATAACAGCCCTGGCCTGGGTGTTTAAAAGGGCCGGATTTTCAGGATCAAGCTTGACAGCCCTGGCCGACCACTCCACTGCCTGCTTGTCCCGGCCCTGCCTCAGGAGGACGTAGGCCAGGTTATTCATGGCCTCTGGATTGTCTGGATTGCGCTCAAGAGCGCTTAGATAACTTTTTTCAGCAAGCTCCCAGTTTTCAAGTCCAGCATGGACATTGCCATGGTTTATCAGGGGCTGATCCCAGGTCCGGTCCTTGTTAAAGGCCGACTCATACTCACCCAGAGCCAGATCAGCCTCCCCCATCAGCTCATAGGCCACGCCCAGGTCATTATGTTCCTGGGCAGTAAGAGGATCAGAAAGGACTACGATTCTGGGTATGGAGCAGGCCGATGCAGCCAGGCAAAAAAACAGCATTAACAAAAGTGACCTGGGCATGACTATTTAAGGAGTTTGGTTCCTGGTTATGATCAGGTAAAGCCGGTTCATTTCCTTCCAGCGGCGGTCAAAATCATCAAACAGGATAAAGGCGTTTTCCATTACCCCGGCATGGGTGATGAAGCCTGTTTTGGTATAGCCGGTAATCACCACATAGTGAGGTCTTCTGACTGGCCCGCTGCCTGTTTCCAGCAGGGCAATTATTGGTGCGCCTGAGTCAATGCTTTGCTTAAGCAGGAAAACATCCCCCCTTCCTGATGAGGCTGCCAACCCCCTCATCCGGGCATAGTTCTCCATATCCGGCATCAGGGTTCTTCTCAGGGCAGGGATATAGACCTCCCGGGTCAGTTCCTCCAGAGAGACATCCACTCCCCAAAAACCAAGCACCGAGGCCAGAGCTGCGGGTCCGCAGTCATTATCCTGGACCTGGGGGACATACGGTACTTCGAGTCTGACCGTACCCTCAGCATATCCAGCCTGATCCGGAAATTCCTTAAAAGGAGTGCACCCCCAGATCCACAGGACAATGATCGCTGGACAGAAGAGATACCGGAAACTATTGAATGACAATTCTTCGATCACTCAACTTGAGGATCAGCACGATCAAAAGGACAATAATCAGGACTGCTATGACCGCCCCGAACCCGCCACCACCGATTTCATCGGAAAGCGAGGCCAGCTGGTGCAGCTGCTCATCATCCATGGTCTGCATTCTGGCCATGACCTCTTCCTGTGAAAGGCCATAATCCGCCAGTCGCTGGGCAACGACCTTATGCTCCAGAGCCTTCCGAACTGCTTCTATCTTTTCAGACCGTTCAGACATGGCCTCCCCTGTTGAAAGGCGGCTCTCAATGAGTGAAGCTTCACCTGTGGATGGAATCAGGGCCAGGAAAAAATAGAACACCAGGACAAACCTGCACACCCTCTTGTCCAGCACTACCCTTTTAAATCCCATTGAACCTTCCTCCTTTTGCATTTCTTTCTTACCAAAGAATATCCCAAGAGAGGATTTCAGGCAACATAAAATAATTAACCTCAGCACCTTGAGGCCCATGGACCACCACAGCCGCTTTGCAGAAAAGTCATGGAGACCGAAGCTGAAGCTGGTCAGCAGGCCGAAAATCAGGGCTATTTATCAGCTATCTTCTTAATGTTTTCATGGATTTTGAATAAAACAATAAGAAGTTCGCACCAGATTCTGGCAAAAACAGCCCCAAGGGTGATTGTCAAGAGCCCTCCCATGAAACCGGTAAAGCTCATTCCGCTGAACATCATTCCCAAGCCTGAAATTACCGCTGCAAAAAGAAGGAGCCAGTAAATGAGAGTAATAATTTTTGGGGTTAGCATTTCATCCAAAAAGAATACGTTTTTCACATCCATGCTCATAGCTTAGAACCTCCTGATTTTGATTGTAGATATTAAATTATGGGACCTCTTCAAGGTCAGTATTTCCACCAGAATATTCTCTTAAACCACTTCAAAAGTGTCTGATGGCATTTTAGATATTATGAGTACAGGGTTAACATTGGATATTAACCCCTGGGGACATAATCTAGTCAGGGTGTCAGCTTTACACCTTAAGTTTGAATATAAAAAAATATCAGGGCAGTAATAAGCCCCAATAAAGGCTGGGAGGACAGTGACCAGGGGATCAAAAGCAGGGCCATCAAAAAAGTAGAGAAGGATGAGCGCTGCAAAGATATAGAGGGGAATCCAGATAAACCTGATAAGGGCCACTTTCCTTCCTGTGCTGGGGGCTGGTAGTTAAGTTGAAAACTTACCTGGAACGCAGGGCAAAATGGCAGAATTGTATCAACTTTGACCTTGCAAATAATTTCCAGCAGGTCAATCTAAATTTATATCCTATACTAATCTGGTTCCTGAAGGCCTGGCCTCCAGACAACCACATCTTTGATTCGGCTAGCCAGGCCCGGGTTGTGATGATGCCGGCAAAGTCCAGGTGCGGTCAGAAGCGTACTGACCTTGTCATAATGCCATGGCCCTCATTTTCAAGACTACGGGCTTCTTTAGAGAGAAGTATAATCCTGTCTGAATGACCAGGCCTTTTGCAGTCAGTCTTGAAAATAACCGAGAAGACCTACTACACAGGCATAGCCGCAGTTCTTCTTTTGTGGTCGATATTTCTGCCTGCTATTTTTGTTTATGGGCTTTTATTAACTGGTCGTCACCTATTGTTGCAAAAGGGGACACGGTAAACCCGGCATCTTCAAGCCAGGTTTTATACTGCTCATATGTCCAGGTACCGCCAGAGTCGGTGTTGACAAGCATGTTGACTGCAAAGGTGGCGGGATCGGGTCCAGTCCCCCGGATAAAATCATTAATAACTATCCTTCCTCCATTACTGAGCCTCCCAGCCACATCCTTGAACAATTTCCTGTTTTCCTTTTCACCAAAGATATGACAGATATTGCCAAGGTAAGCCAGATCAAACAGACCCTCCGGAAGGCTAACAGTAAAATCTCCTTTGACCATTTTTACCGAAAGTCCCGGATCAATTTCTGGCTCCATCATTTCGACAACTTCCGGCAGATCAAGTATAGTGACTTTTGCTCCCTTCCGGGCAAAAGCTCTGGCGATTGTGAGCGGTCCGCCGCCGATATCGAGTACCTCTGGTTCGGTGCTGAGGCCTTGTAAGCAGTATTCAGCTATCTCTGCGGCGCCTTCCTGAGCATATTGACTCATGGCCTCAATGAAATATTTTTCTTCCTCAGGGTCTTCAATTATTTTAACGGGTTTTCCGGTTTTAAGAGTGGTTGGCAAATCCAACCACCTTGGCAAAAGATTATAGGTGTGCATAAATGCAAAGCCCTGATAATTTGGACTTTCTTGATTGAACAAAACTGAGCAACATGCCTGTGTAAGTTTTATCCTTTCCTGGTCATGTTCAAGATAACCCAATGAAACCAGAGCCTCTGTTACGATCCACAATGCCCTTTGGTTTGTCCCTGTGGCCACAGCTAGATCATTCAGCGTCAAAGCCCGGTTTTTTAATTCCTTGAATATTCCGGATTCAACTGCTGCTCCAACAATCAGAAATTCTTCAGGCAACTGAAATTTTTTGGGATCAAGCGTCATAATCCATGTCTTTGTTTTTATTGTTTCTTGCTTGCCATGGGCTGCAAGCTCTCCATCTGAAGCCTACGTCCATGCCCAAGGAAAATTGTTTAGAACCGCCGCCTAACTGTCAAGCACATGGGGACCACTTCATAATGCCGACCTCGGAGAAAAACATGGATGCAGCTTGATCATTATTGATGACTAAGAGAAGGTCTTAAAAGACAGCAATCCTCTGAATCGTTACTAAGCATATCTGAAAACCATTATCAAGTCGATAATGGCTTCCTGGAAACTGAAAAATCACCCTGTGGTGTGCAAGCCTACGGGGATTCATAGAGATGAATTTAACCCTGCCTGAATGATCAGGTCTTTTACAGTCAATCTTCAGAACAAACGGAAAGAACTATTAAAGAGCCATAGCCGAAGTTCCCATCTTCACTAAAAATCATTTATTACCCAGGACATGGGGACCATTTCAGCTAAAACTGTTTGCTGATTTTCGTGGTTTGCCTAATGAATATTCTTGATTGACAGAGTAAGGAATAATCCTTACCTAACAAAAAACAGGAGCAATCTGCATGATGACAATCAGAGGAATGGCTACCATGACTTCCAAGGGCCAAGTGACCCTGCCCAAAGCCATCCGTCAGGCTTTGAACCTTGATGCAGGGTCCAGATTGGCCTTCATTCTCCTTGGCAATGAAATCGTGATCACCCGGGAAAATGAGCACAATGATCCGGCTGTGGCCTCTTTCCTGAATCTGCTGGAACAGGACATTGCGCACGGCCGCCATGTTTCAACTCTGCCGGACGACCTTGTCAAAAGTCTGGTCACGGCCCTTGAACACAATCAGGGCCATGATCAGGAAATCTCCGGGGATGTGGACCTGTAATGCAAAGCCAGGGCTGGACACTGCTCTTTCATGACTGCCTGGTCCAACAGCTGGAACGCCTTTCTGCAGCTTGCCAACGCGCCAGATCTTCCGATCCTGAAGGCTGGTTGGCCAATGCAAATGTCAAGTTATTTCATGCACTCTCAAAGCTGATGTTAAAGACCATACCTTTCGAGCCTGGTCATCCTGCGTTCCGCCAAGGCAACACTTTGGGAGAAGACCACAGGCACTGGTGCAGGGCTAAGATAGGCAGGCGCTTTCGCCTCTTCTTTCGCTACGACTCTGCTTCAAAAATCATCATCTATGCCTGGGTCAATGACCAGAAAACCCTGCGCCAGGCCAAAGGGAAAAAAGACCCGTACACTGTTTTCAAGAAAATGCTGCACCAGGGCAGTCCCCCGGATGGTTGGGATCAACTTTTGAATGAATCCGATTCTGAGCATAAAATAGAAAGACTATGACCATTGGTTCTTTGGCGTTTTGTGTGGAATTAGGTTTTTTATCAAGTTCTTAATTTCAGTTAGGACCTTTTTCAAAAGCAGGACAAAATAACGGCAGATGTAAGCCTGCGGGCATAAGTCTTATCCCGCCTATTTTCCAAAATATTTATGCCCATCCTCAATACCATCTATATTATTATGTTCACACATTCCTGGCCACTGGCAGCTCAGCCCTATGGATAACCAACTGAGTTGCGCAGCCGGTTCCCGGCTTTATAGTGACAGAAGAAAAGCCTTAAGTTCTGGATTAATTCTGGATCAAGTTGTAAGCCTGGTCCAGATCTGACCAGGATCACCGACCTGATGTGGTGGATAAGAGAGACCATCACCCTGGCCTGGGTGGTCGGCTCTGGAATGGACGAGCAGCAGAAAATCACCTGTGACCCGGGACACAGGCAGAGGGCAACTTATGGATGGGTTGGAAAAGGGCTTTCTGGAAAAGTTTCACCAAAAAAAATGGGGCTACTGATTATATTCAGTAACCCCTTGATTTTATGGTGCGCCCGGCAGGATTCGAACCTGCGACCTACGGATTCGTAGTCCGGCACTCTATCCAGCTGAGCTACGGGCGCGAAAGAAAACCTTAGTAAGAGCTTATGGAATATTAGTCAAGAACTATGTTTCCTGTCCTTGTCAGGGTCAAAAAACTCCAGTTCAGGATATTCGATCTCCTCTTCCAGACCCTGGTCAGACACTTTTTTTTCCTGAACTGAAATGGCATCCTGATCCGGAAGTCCGGTCTTTCTTCCGGACTCCTGTTCCAGATTCGTTTTGACCCTGTCTGCCCCGGAGGAAAGAGCACCTTGTTCAGCAGGGTCGGCATCATTTGAAAAAAAATCAGTCATCTCAGTGTGCTCAGTTCTGTCCGGCCCAGGAGGGGCTGATCCGGAATCAGGCCTGTCCTCCCGGACTTGGAGCCAGCTCTTTTCTCCGGGCCTGAGCCAGTCAATGCCGAGTTTTTTCTTCTGCTCAGCCCAGTTATGTCCGCATTTGGGACAGGCTCCTAAATGATCAAAGGATACATATCTGCACTTTTGGCAAAACATGGCCACACCAACCTTTTTAGACTTCAGTTGTCATTTTTCCTGATTTTCTCCAGCTCTTCCTCCCGAAGAGCCCTGCGCAGCACTTTGCCCACAATAGTCTTGGGCAGTTCATCCCTGAACTCCACCTGCTTGGGGACCTTGAAACCGGCCAGCTTTTCCCGGCAGAACGATATGATCTCCGAGCGGGTCAGCTTTTCTCCGTTTTGCGGAACAATAAAGGCCTTTATCACTTCCCCTCTGGTTTCGCTGGGAATCCCCACGCTGACTGCTTCCTTGACCTTGGGATGCTCATGCAGAACTTCATCAATTTCCCGGGGATAGACATTGTATCCCCCGGTTATGATCAAGTCCTTTTTCCGGTCAACAATATAAAAATAGCCCTCTTCATCCATGTAGGCGATATCTCCGGTATACAGCCAGTTATTCCTCAGGGCTCCAGCTGTTTCATCGGGTCGATTCCAGTACCCCTTCATCACCTGGGGACCTTTTATCACCAGCTCCCCAATCTTGCCGGGCGGGAGTTTGAGTGTCCCCAGCTCCATGTCCACGATGGCCGAATCAGTATCAGGAAAGGGCAGGCCAATGGACCCGATCTTGCGCTTGCCCCGCAGGGGATTAAGGTGAGTGATGGGTGAAGCCTCTGTCAGACCGTACCCTTCAATGATTTCAGCCCCGGTCATCTTTTTGAACCGTTCAATGATCTCCACAGGGATCGGAGCTGAACCGGATATACAGTAGTTAATCGATGAAAGATCAAACTTTTCAATATCTTTTTGCTGCAAAAGAGCCATGAATACTGCCGGGGCACAGGGAAAAATAGTTGGCTTGACCTTCTGGATGGCCTTGAGGATTTCTCTGGGTACAAACCTGGGGTATGGGGCCAGTGTAGCTCCGATGGCTGTAGCAAAATTGATGCATACTGTCAGGCCGTAGATATGAAAATAGGGCAAAAGCCCCAGAACAGTGTTTTCCGGTCCCACCTTGTGCAGGATAGCCACAGACTGGGCAACATTGGCTGCCAGATTATAGTGGGTCAGCATCACTCCCTTGGATACGCCGGTGGTCCCGCCGGTATACTGCAGAGCAGCCAGATCCTCTTTTGGATCAGGAGTATACTTAATAAAGACCTCCCCCTTTTGAACCAGTTTTTTCCAGGGAATCACCTTTTCATTGTCATAGGGGATGGAGGACACCTTTTTGTCCCTGTGCGCCTTCAGATTATACAGAAAAGTCAGGGGAAAGCGCAGACAGTCCGGAATACGGGTGATAAAAACCCTGCTCAGGTCAAAACGGGGAAGCAGTCCGGATATCTTGGGCCAGAGCAGGTCCAGGGTGATCAGAAATTTGGCCTGGGAATCAGTGAAATGATGGAGCATCTCCTTTTCCATATATAATGGATTGGTCATAACCACTGCACCTCCAGCCTTGAGCACTGCCCAGTAGGCAATAATGGTCTGGGGCAGGTTGGGGAGCATGATGGCCACCCGGTCTCCAGGGCTTAGACCATAACTCCTGAGGTTGGCGGCCATTGTTTCGGTCAGTTCCTTGAGCTTCTTATAGGTTATCTTCCAGTTGTTGAAGACTATGGCCTTGCGGTTGGGGTATTTCTGGGCAATCCGGTCCATGTACTCGTAAACCGGGATATTTTCATACTCTAGGCTGGGGCTGACTTCCTGGTCGTAGCTGCTCAGCCAGGGGCGGACGATTTCGTTTTCCTGCATAGATGACCTCTGATGAGATTTTTATTGAAATAAACTGACAAAGATTATAAACTTAAGAAAACAGACCTGTTAAATCAACTTAAACTTTGAACCGCACCCCCTGAGGCAGCCGGCCCTTTACAAATAACCACTGGGTATTAATTTCTCTTTTTATGATCAATGTTTTACATCCGGCCAAGGTCAGGATAGTGTAGCTTAGTGCAGGGATCTTTCAATCAGATTGTTAGCCGCGGCTCAAGGGATCGGTCAATGTTTTTTTCTGAGGCCTTTCCCTGGCGGCTCCAGCCTCTGGCTGAAAAAACCAGGCAAAAACGGCCCCAGAGCCAGACTTTTCGGAGGACACAAATGCGTAGATTCTTATTGAGCTTTATTTTTTTCTTTATATCTTTTTTCCTGCTCAGCCAGACATCCTGGGCAGGACTTCCCCAGTTTGCTGATCTGGCAGAAAAGTCAGGCCAAGCAGTGGTCAATATCAGCACTGTCAAGCTGGTGGAGCGACCGGACATAAGGCAATTTTTCCGCGGTTTCCCGGAACGGAGACATCCCTTTGAAGATTTCTTTGACCAGTTTGAACGCTTTTTTGGTGAACCGGAAAGAGGCCCCCAGGAGCAGCGTTCACTGGGGTCCGGCTTCATAATCTCCCAGGACGGCTATATTGTGACCAACAACCATGTCATTGCCGGGGCTGACCAGATCAAGGTCACCTTCCAGATAGAGGGAAGCGACCGAAATTTCGACGCCCAGGTCATAGGGTCTGACCCTGAAACAGATCTGGCTCTGCTCAAAATCGAAACAGACATTGATCTTCCAGTCCTTAAATTCGGGGATTCTGAAAAGCTGAGGGTCGGTGAATGGGTCGTGGCCATTGGCAATCCCTTTGGCCTCAGCCATACAGTTACCGCCGGCATAATCAGTGCCAAAGGCAGAATAATCGGAGCCGGGCCCTACGATAACTTCATTCAGACCGATGCCTCCATCAATCCCGGCAACAGCGGAGGCCCGCTGCTGAACCTCAAGGGCGAGGTTATCGGGATCAATACAGCCATTGTTGCGGCTGGCCAGGGAATCGGCTTTGCCATCCCCAGCACCATGGCCCAGGATATTATCCAGCAGCTCCAAACAGATCAAAAGGTGAGCCGGGGCTGGCTGGGAGTCACCATTCAGAATCTGGACGAAAATACAGCCAGGGCCCTGGGCCTGGATGAAGCCAAAGGTGCCCTGGTGGCCGGGGTGACCCAGGGTGATCCGGCTGAACAGGCAGGGATTCAGGCCGGAGATGTCATCCTGGCCATCAATGACCTGCCGGTGGAGAACTCCACTGATTTGACCAGAAGGATCGGCGGTATTGCTCCTGGATCAGAAACCCGGATAACCATCTGGCGCGACGGGGAAACCGTCAGCCTTTCCGTTACTCTGGGTGAAAGGGACACCCAGCGACTGGCCGGAACCCAGAGGGTCGAGCCCGAAGAAACCAGGGAAACCGAGCTTGGACTGTCCATAAGACCGCCCAGCCCGGAAGAGGCTTCAGCCCTGGGACTGGACAGCCCCAGAGGACTGCTGGTTTCTCAGGTGGAATCCGGCTCCAAGGCCCATAGAGCTGATATTGTGTCTGGCGACCTGATTCTGCAGGCCAATGGCAGGCAGGTAAACAGTGTTCAGGAGTTCAACCGGATCCTGAACGAAGATGCCAGGCCGAAAAATGTGCTTATGCTCCTCATCAACCGGCAGGGGCAAAACCTGTTCCGGACCATACCTCTGGACAACTGAGGATATCCCAGGCCTGTCCCGGATTGCACCGGAGTGATCCGGGACAGGTGATACAAGGAGAGACATGGCCAGACAGTTCAGCCTGCGATCAGGATGCAAAATAAACATCTACCTGAAGATACTTAAAAAAAGAAATGACGGATATCATGACATTGACTCAATCTTCCTGCCCCTTGCCAATCCCTGGGACCAGGTTGAAATCATTGAAAATTCCCAGCCCGGGCTAAGGCTCAAATGCTGCCCTCCTGAACTTGAAAACAGGCAGAACATCCTGCACAAGGCCTATGCTGCCTTTGCTCAGGCCACTGGATTCAGGCCCGGACTCACTGTATTTCTGCACAAAAAAATACCCACCGGGGCCGGCCTTGGCGGCGGGAGTTCCAATGCAGCAATGATCCTGCTGGCCTTGAACAAGATGGCCGGGGCCAGAGGGCTGGATCTTAAGGACATTTTAAGGCTGGCAGCAGGAGTTGGGGCTGACGTGCCTTTTTTCATCAAAAATCACCCGGCCAGGGTCCAGGGGATCGGTGAGGTGTTGACCCCGGTCAAGACCGATCTGAACGGACTGAAGATGATCCTTATCTGTCCAGGGCTCCACGTTGATACAGCCTGGGCCTACAGCCAATGGGATATTCATCAGAAAAACCCTGTCTCAGCAGGGTCTGACAGCTTGACAAGCCTGCCTACAACAGATAAAGCTTCCCGTCTTGAGGAGCAGCCGGTTTTTAGCAACAGTTTTGAAGAAATCGTCTTCAAAGCCTTTCCAGAGATCCGCAAGATCAAACTTGCCATGCTTGAATCGGGTGCTGGTGCATGCGTCATGAGCGGTTCAGGTTCAAGTCTGACGGCCTGGTTCAGGGATCAGGACCGTGCCTTTAATGCCTGTTGCCTGTTGGATAGCCGCTCCATACCATTTTATTATTATAATTTGTAATTGCTGGGGCGTAGCCAAGCGGTAAGGCAACGGGTTTTGGTCCCGTCATTCGAGGGTTCGAATCCTTCCGCCCCAGCCAAATGAGGATCATGTCCATGCCTGGACACCGAGAGCTTAAAATAATCACCGGCAACGCAAACCCGGAACTTGCCCGGGGCATATGCGACCACCTTGGAATGACCTTGAGTCCCACCCTTGTCTGCACCTTCAGCGACGGTGAAAGCCGGATTGAAATCGGGGATAATGTCCGGGGGGACGACGTCTTTGTGGTCCAGCCCACCTGTGCGCCGGTCAATCACAACCTTATGGAACTCTTTCTCATGCTTGATGCTTTGAAAAGAGCCAGTGTGGGCCGAGTCACTGCGGTTGTTCCATATTACGGATATGCCAGACAGGACCGGAAAGTGGTGCCCAGGGTTCCCATCAGCGCCAAGCTTGTTGCGGATATCATTAATATTTCCGGGGTAAACAGGCTGCTGACCATAGATCTCCATTCCGGCCAGATCCAGGGCTTTTTCAATATTCCTGTAGACAATCTTTTTGCTGCTGAAGTCCTGCTGACCTATCTGAAACAGTTCGGTGATCAGGCAGTGGTGGTTTCTCCTGATGCCGGAGGAACTGAAAGGGCCAGGGCCTATGCCAAGAGAATCGGGGCTGAGCTGGCCATCATCGACAAAAGGCGGGACGCCCCCAATAAATCTCAGGCCATGCGGGTCATCGGAGACGTCAAGGACAAAGTGGCTATTGTCCTGGATGACATGATCGACACCGGTGGAACAATGGTCGAAGCAGCCAAGGTCCTCACTGAAAAAGGAGCCAGCCGGGTCCTGGCCTGTGCCACCCATCCCGTGCTTTCAGGTCCGGCAGTTGAAAGGCTGGAAAAATCCTGTTTTTCAGAGATAGTAGTCACTGACACCATCCCTTTATCGGAAAAGGCCAAAGCATCTTCCAAATTCAGGGTTATTTCAGTGGCCAGCCTGCTGGCCAAGGCCATACACAACATTCACACAGAATCATCTGTGAGTGTACTTTTTTCACATTAGTGCGTATCTAAAATATAATTCGCTTTACGCAAAATAAGGAGAACAGGATGTCCGAGCTTGTCAATTTACAGGTGGAACTGAGAGAAAAAAGAGGCAAGGAAGCTGCCAAAAAGCTTCGAGCCAACGATTATATCCCGGCGGTCTTTTATAATCCCCAGGGAGAAAACATTTCTCTGAAAGTCAGAAACGGCCTGTTTCACAAGGTCTGGCTCAAAGCAGGGTCAACCTCGGTGGTTGAGCTGGAATTTGAAAAGGACAATGAAACAGTCAAGATTCCGGCCCTGATCTGGTCCGTGGACAAACATCCTTACAAGACAGTTTTCATCCATATTGATTTCTATGGGGTAGACCTGACCAAGGAAGTGACTGTTTCAGTTCCGGTGGAAATCACTGGCAAGCCCAAGGGTGCTGAAGACGGAGGAGTCATGGAGATTTACCGGCAGCATCTTGATCTGACCTGTCTGCCCGTCAATATCCCCAACCAGGTGCTCATTGATGTCAGCAAGCTTGAAATTGGAGACAATATAAACATTGATGACATCAAGCTCCCATCCGGGGCCAGAGCCGAGTACGAAGAAAACTTTGCTGTTGTTGGTCTTGTGCCTCCTTACCAGGAAAAGGCCGAGCCCGAGGCTGAGACTGAAGAGGAAGGCGCTGAATCACCTGAAGAAGAAGCTTCAGATCAGGAAGAATAGCCCTGCTTTTGACGTCCATATTTCCCCAAGCCCCTGCTCAGGGGCTTTTTTTTGCACAAGCCTTTTTGGGGTCTACAGGGGATCTGGACAGAGGGCTGCCAGGGAAATGAACAAACTGGACAACATGCTGCCATGGGTATTTCCGGAATAATCGCAGGTCTGGGCAATCCAGGTCCAGGGTATGCCAGGACCCGCCATAACGCAGGTTTCATGGTCATAGACCGTTTGATTGCATCTCAGGAAAAGATCCCGGGTGATCAGGTCAGGCTCAAGTCTGAATCCAGAGATGTCATAGTCTGGGAATGGACCAGCTCCAGTTTCAGCGGCACCTGGCTCCTGTTAAAGCCCCTGACCTTTATGAACCGGAGCGGAACAGCCGTATCCAGGATTTATTCCAGGACCATGCTGGAAATTGACCGGCTTTTGATCGTCCATGACGAGGTCGATCTGCCTCTGGGAAGCCTGCGCTTCAAGCAAGGCGGAGGCCTGGCCGGTCACAATGGCCTCCGGTCCATTGCCAGCCACCTGGGCACCAGGGATTTTGCCAGGCTCAGGTTCGGGGTGGGCCGACCTGAAGATGGAGCTGACCTGGCTGATTACGTGTTGAGCAAATTTTCACCTGCAGAGCTGGAACTCAAGGACAGCACGGTTGAAAAGGCAGTCCACGGGTTGCGGATATTCTGCAGCCACGGCCTGGAAAAGGCCGGAACCAGCCTTTGAGCAGTTTAACCGGGCCTTCTATCCAGAGCCGTGCCTTTTGCCCCTGCTGCTCCATTTACCTTGAAAATTCCATCCATATACCAATGGACTATTCAGCGTATTTAGGATATATCTCTTATTCAGGGGCATGATGCATGTCAAAAAATTTTGTCTCGTCTTTTTACGGCCCGCTGTCTGTTATGGCAAATTCAGATGCTCGGCAGAAATGCACAGCTATGCAACTGCCGGGCAGTTGTTTATGAGACAGGTTTCTGCTGAATCGCAGCACTGAGTACGGGTCTTTGGAGGTAAGAAAGTGTTTTCAGTCGGAGAATTAGTTGTTTATCCGGCCCAAGGCGTGGGCAAAGTGGAAAAAATTGAGGAACAGGACGTGGGCGGGATCACGACCAGGCTCTATATTGTCCGCATCCTCAGTAATAATGTGACCCTCATGGTCCCGGTCAGCAATGCGGAAAATGTCGGACTGCGCTCTGTAAGCGACAAGAAACAGGGGATGTCCATTCTGGCTTACCTGGAAGATCGATCGGATTTTACCGGATATTCCGGCCAGAACTGGAACAGACGATACCGGGAATACTCTGACAAGCTCAAGAGCAAGGACTTAAGAGACGTTGCTTATGTGCTCAAGGAACTGTTCCTCATCAGCAAGGACAAGGAGCTTTCCTTTGGTGAACGAAGACTCCTGGAGCAGGCCATGGGCCTTATTTCCATGGAATTGTCCTATGCCCTGTCCGTGGATCAGAGTCAGGCCAAGTCCAAGGTTGAGGAACTTTTTTCCGATGTCCTGAGCGAACAGAACCAGCCAGAGGAAAAAAAAGAAGCCTAAAAAGGCTTGCCAAAGAAAAAACTGAATCATATACTGCTCCTAGTTAAGGGCATACAGACCGTTTCAAGATGGGTAGCGCGCCAGCGTACCGCCCGTTCCTCATACCCAACCGACCAGGATTCATATATCCTTCACAAGTTTAGTATTTAAATAGATTTTTATGTTAGCCATGTCGGCCGGTGTAGATGAACTGCACCGTTGTCCGGACTTGAAAGTTATTTCTCATATCATATGGAGTGGAACGGGCAGGAATCATAGGAAACGGCTGATCATCCGTTGTCTTTAGATCCGGCTGCCCTGGATTCGATTTTGACCGGCCATGGTCCGGTCTGTTTCTATCCTGATTTATAAACCCTTTAATAAGCATCACAACTTTTCAGGAGACTTTGTTCATGAATTTGTCCGAACTTAAAACCAAATCCATGCCGGAGCTGATGAAACTGGCCAAGGAATTCGATATTGAGAATCCCAGCGGCCTCAGAAAGCAGGAACTAATCTTTGCCATTCTTCAGTCCTGTGCTTCCCAAAACGGTTCGGTATTTGGAGAGGGAGTCCTGGAGATACTGCCGGACGGCTTTGGCTTTCTACGCTCACCCATGTACAGTTTCATGCCCGGACCTGACGATATTTATGTGTCTCCTTCTCAGATAAGAAAGTTCGGTCTCAGGACCGGTGATGTTGTTTCCGGCCAGATCCGTCCGCCCAAAGAGGGTGAACGGTATTTCGCCCTGTTAAGGGTCAATGAGGTCGGGTTTGGCGATCCGGCTGAATCCAAGACCCTGGTCCTGTTCGACAACCTCACCCCCATCTATCCTGATGAGCGCTACCGCATGGAAAACGGGGCTGATAACTATTCCACCAGGATTGTGGATCTTCTTACTCCCATCGGCAAAGGGCAAAGGGGCCTTATTGTGGCCCCCCCCAGGACTGGAAAAACCGTGCTTCTGCAAAATATTGCCAATTCCATCAATGCCAACCATCCTGACGTGTTCATGCTGGTCCTGCTCATTGACGAACGGCCTGAAGAAGTCACGGATATGGAACGGACCGTCAAGGCCGAAGTGGTCAGCTCAACCTTTGATGAGCCCCCCCAGAGACATGTCCAGGTGGCT
Organism: Desulfonatronovibrio hydrogenovorans DSM 9292; assembly: GCF_000686525.1. Classification (NCBI taxonomy): domain Bacteria; kingdom Pseudomonadati; phylum Thermodesulfobacteriota; class Desulfovibrionia; order Desulfovibrionales; family Desulfonatronovibrionaceae; genus Desulfonatronovibrio; species Desulfonatronovibrio hydrogenovorans. The sequence continues at coordinate 80,658 of NZ_JMKT01000011.1, read as the reverse complement.
GAAATGGTACTTGAAAAGGCCAAGAGGCTGGTTGAGAGGAAAAAGGACGTTGTCATTCTTTTGGACAGCATTACCCGGCTCGGCCGGGCCTATAATACAGTGACTCCTTCTTCAGGAAGGGTTTTGTCGGGCGGACTTGATTCCAATGCCCTGCAGCGGCCCAAAAGGTTTTTCGGGGCAGCCAGAAACATTGAAGAAGGCGGGAGCCTGACCATCCTGGCCACAGCTCTCATTGACACTGGATCTAGAATGGATGAGGTCATTTTTGAGGAATTCAAGGGTACCGGAAACATGGAAATATACCTGGATCGACATCTGGCTGATAAGCGGGTCTATCCGGCCATTGATATGAACCGCTCGGGCACCCGCAAGGAGGACCTGCTCCTGGAGCCCGAGACCCTGAACAAGGTCTGGATCCTGCGCAAGGTGCTTGCACCCATGAACCCTATTGACAGTATGGAATTTCTGCTTGATAAGATGAAAGGTACCAAAAACAATAAAGAGTTTTTGGATATGATGAACAAGTAGATCTGCTCAGGCCAAGTCTGGAGAGACAGCTCATCCCGGTTCAAAAAGGGATATGCTGCAGGGCAGGTCTGCATTATACCGCCCGGCAGTAACACAACATGCTTAAATTAAATCTTAAGAAGATATTCTGTCTCCTGCTGATTTCCACTCTGGCCCTGCCCTGCCCTCCTGCCCGCGCTTCAATTTTCGGAGAATTCACCATTTCTGATGAAGCTGAGCTGGGCAGCAAAATTCACCGGCTGATTCGGGCCAGATTTCAGATAATAGAAGACCCGGAAATATCCGGCTATGTAAAAGAAATTGCTTCCAGGCTGGAAAAAGCAGCTCCGCCCCAGCCCTTTCCCATCAAGGTTGACGTGGTCAACCACAACGCTGTCAATGCCTTTGCCACTGTAGCCGGATACATGGTTATCTTTTCCGGGCTCATCCTCAATGTTGAATCTGAGTCCGAGCTGGCCTCCATCATGGCTCACGAACTCGCCCATATAACTCAGAGGCATGTCGCCAGAAACATTGAACGCTCCAAAATCATTGGCATCGGCTCTTTGATCGGCATCCTGGCCGGGGTGTTCATGGGTTCTGATGCAGGAGGGGCAGTGGCCCTGGGATCCATTGCAGGGGGTCAGTCCGCTGCATTGAAATACTCCCGGGAAGACGAACGCGAAGCTGACCAGGTGGGCCTGAATTACCTTATTGAAGCCGGTTACAATCCCCAGGGCATGGTTTCAGCCATGCAGAAGATGAGAAGGATGCAGTGGTTTTCCGGAGGAGACATCCCCTCATATCTGAGCACCCATCCAGGCATGGATGAACGGACAGGGTATCTCAGGGACCGCGTCAGTCGATTTGATCCGGAACTGCTGGAACGACAGGATGATAATCAGCGGCTTAAAAGAGTTCAGACCCTGCTCAGGGCCAGGCATGTGGAGCCCTCCACCGCCCTCAGCCACTTCCGGGATCAGGGAGATGATGCTTGCCTGACCTATCTGGGCAGAGGGATTGTCAATGCCAGGATGAACCGGGTCAGTGATGCCCGGGACAACTTTGAAAAACTCATGGCCTGTGATGATCAGGACCCGCTTTATCTGCGGGAAGCCGGGATTTTTTACTTCCAGTTCGGGGACCTGAGCCTGGCAGGCAGCCTCCTGCAGAAGACAGTAATGCTCAGCCCTGCCGATTCAGTGGCATTGCTTTACTATGCCAGGATCCTTGCGGAAAAAGGAGAGCTGACCACTGCTGTTTCCTACCTTGAACGAGTCCTGAACCGCCTGCCAGAGGACCCCCGGGCCCATGAACACCTGGCCAGGGTATACGGCAGGTCAGGCAATAATTTCCAGGCCCATCTGCACATGGCTTACGCCCATATTTATGAAAACAACCGGCGCCAGGCCATGTTTCACAGGGACAAGGCCCGGGAACTGGCTGCAAGCCAGAGTCAGAAAGATATGATGAGCAAATTGGATGAGGCTTATAAGGAACAGTCCCAATTCTGGAAACAGTGACCTGATCGCCCTCCTGGACAGGATAAGGGCGTCCTGTTTCAGGATTTATTCTCTGGAGAACCTGCCGGACATGCTGTCTGGAAAGCATGGACATCTGTTTTATTTTCAGCTATGAGTTCCCCTTTGAACTGACTGTTGGCAGGTCTGTATCCAGAATCGGAAACCAAAAATTCAAAAAACTTAGCGGGCGCAAAAGTTGCGTATCCCAAACTATTCTTTTTCTCAGGAGGAATCATGTTTCTAGAAAATCTGGCCTTTGCCATGGGGCAGGCGGGCGATCCCCAGGCTGGCGCAGGGAATCCCTTTACCGCCTTTATTCCATTGATCCTGATGTTTGCCATCTTTTACTTTCTGCTCATTCGTCCTCAGCAGAAGAAAGCCAAGGAGCACCGTCAGGTCCTGGCCAATCTCAAGAGAGGGGACAGCGTACTGACCAATGGCGGAATATACGGACGGATCATCGACATTCAAAATGACGTCCTTACCCTGGAAATCGGGGACAAGATGCAGATCAAGACCAACCGGGCCTATATTGCCGGTCTGGCTGATCCCAATCAGGACGTGGTGCAGAAAAACTGATCCAGAATCGCTAAAATGGAGCCGCACAGGCCTGAGGACAGGAGTCGTCAGGCCTTTTTGCTGTCGGTCCGCATTTCCGGGCCCAGGCATCCAACCACTTCACAATTTTTAAACACCGCCTCAGGATTACTATAATGAAAGGCAATCTGCGCTGGAAGATCCCAGTCATATTAATGGTCCTCATAACCAGTCTGCTCTATTTCCTGCCCTCTTTCTCAGGCGTCAGAGACTCATCTCTGGCTAAAATCATGCCCGACAAACAGGTCAGCCTGGGCCTGGACCTGCGGGGAGGCATCCACCTCACCCTGGGGGTTGAAGTAGAAAGAGCCATGGAGCGGTCTCTTGCCCAGATGGGGCAGGATATCCGTGATCAGGCCAGACAGCATAATATTCTCATTCTCCGGCCCGGGGTTACTGACGATACCAGACTGGAATTCGTGCTTGTGCAAAGAGATCAGCAAAGAGAGCTGGACCGGCTGATAGATCGTGAATACAGCAACCTGCGAGTAGTTTCCAGAACTGCTGAGGACGAGCAGAGAACAAGGTACATCCTGGACTTCACCTCAGAATATAAAGAAGTTATCAGGGATATGACCATGGATCAGGCAGTCAAGACCATCCGCAACAGAATTGATCAGTTCGGGGTTGCTGAACCAGATATCCGCAGACAGCAGGAAGACCGGATTCAGGTCCAGCTGCCCGGCCTGGATGATCCTCAAAGGGCCATTGCCATCATTGGTCAGACCGCCCATCTGGAATTCAAACTGGTAGATGAGGATGCCGATCCCCAGAGGGCGGAACAGGGCATTGTTCCTCCTGGAAGCAGACTGTACTATCAGCAGGTCACCTTGGCTGACGGGACAACTGTTGACGAACCTGTGGTCCTGAGGGCTGAAACTGTTATGACCGGTGAATACATAACCAACGCCCATACAGCCTTTGATCAGTATAATCAGCCTTATGTAGCCATCGCCTTTGACAACCGGGGCTCCAGGATATTTGAGCGGGTTACCGGTGAAAATGTGCGCAAACGGCTGGCCATTGTCCTGGATGGAAATGTTTATTCCACACCGGTCATCCAGGAACGCATCTCCGGCGGCAGGGCCAGCATCACTGGCCGGTTCACCGTTGACGAGGCCCATGATCTGGCAGTGGTTCTAAGGGCCGGATCTCTTCCAGCTCCGGTCTTTGTCATGGAAGAAAGAACTGTTGGCCCCTCCCTTGGTCAGGAATCCATAGAAAGGGGAGTCCGTTCAGCCATGATCGGCGGGGCACTGGTCATAATCTTCATGATTTTTTATTTCGGTTTTGCCGGACTGATCGCCGACATTGTCCTGGCCTTCAACGTCATCCTGATCATGGCCGGACTTGCCGGTTTCGGTGCCACCCTGACCCTGCCCGGCATAGCCGGAATAATCCTGACCATAGGTATAGCCGTGGATGCCAATGTGCTCATATTTGAACGCATCCGGGAAGAACTGCGGCGGGGCCTGTCGCCCCGGGCAGCTGTGGAGGAAGGGTACAACCGGGCCACCCTGACCATCCTGGACGCCAATGTGACCACCATTATTGCCGCAGTTATCTTGTACCAGTTCGGCACCGGTCCCATCCGGGGCTTTGCCGTCACTCTGACTCTGGGTGTCCTGGCATCCATGTTCACGGCCATTTTTGTATCCAGGGTGCTCTTCGACATCTGGGTTTCCAGACGCAAACCAGGCACTGCTTTTAATATTTAAAAGGTCTGAAACTCCTTAAAAGGCGGATTAAATGGGCTTTCAAATAATCAAACCAGACACCGACTACGATTTCATTGGAAAACGCAAGTATGCGTATATCATATCTATCTCACTGATCCTCATTGGCCTGCTGTCCCTGGGGCTGAAAGGAGGACCCAAGTTCGGCATTGATTTTGCCGGGGGTGTAATCATCCAGGTCAAGTTTGAAAGGGAAGTCGAACTCCCTGACCTGTCATCCTCCCTGGACGAGACCGGACTTCCGGCCCTTGTAGTTCAGCGGTTCGGAGACCGGGCCGACCATGAGTTTCTGCTGCGGACCTCAGCTGAGGACCTTACCCCCAGCCAGGTCAGGGAGACCGTGGAAAACAACCTCAGCCAGCACTTTCAGGACGACCACTACACCATCCAGCGCCTGGAAATGGTCGGTCCAAGGGTCGGGGCTGATCTGCGGGAAAACGCCCTGGAAGCGTTGTTCTTTGCCGTTCTGTTTATTGCCATCTATATCTCGGGAAGGTTTGAACATAAGTGGTTTATCTCTGCTTTTATGGCTGCCGGCCTGGCCGGGGGAGTCTATATTCTGAAACTCATCTCCATCCCCCTGGCCCTGCTGATCTTTGCAGCCATGGTCATAACCATCATCCTTTCCTGGTATCTGAGGCTCAATTTCGCCCTGGGAGCGGTTCTGGCCCTGATCCACGACATTCTGATCACTGTGGGCATTTTTTCCCTGCTGAACAAGGAATTCGACCTGAGCATAGTGGCTGCTCTTTTGACCATCATAGGTTACTCCCTGAATGACACCATCATTGTCTTTGACCGGATCAGGGAAAACCTGCGGAACAAGATTTCCTCATCCCTGTCCAAGACCATTAACATAAGTATCAACCAGACCCTTGGCCGGACCATCGTCACCTCGGGAACAACCCTGGCAGTGGTACTCTGCCTCCTGTTCCTGGGCGGCGGGATCATCCACGACTTTGCCTTTGCCTTGACTGTGGGAATCATTGTTGGAACCTACTCTTCCATCTTTGTTGCCAGTCCCATACTTCTCAGTTTCAGGCCGGTGGTGGAAGAAGAAGGTGAGGAACAGGAAGTTTTGTCTCCTGGCCGTTCAAAACCCAAAACCGCATAACAGCCGGACACCTTTCCGGATAAAAAAAGGCTTCCAGGGTCATCCCTGGAAGCCTTTTTTATTTGTTCAGTCTGATCCTGGATCAGAACATGTCTTCCTCGGTTTCTTCAATGGTCTTTTCAATACTCTGCCGGAGTTCCCTGGGAAGGCCCATGATGTCCACATTCATGAAACCGCGGACAATGGTTGATGTGGCCTGATCCTCGTCCAGTCCCCTGGCCATGAGGTATTCGATCTCCTCCTGAGCGATCTTGCCCACTGCTGCTTCATGGGAGAGCTCCACCCCGGCAACGGTCCCTTTCAGTTCAGGAATGGCGTGGATCACCCCGTCAGTCAGAATGAGTCCCTTGCACTCCAGATGTCCCTTGGCCGGAACCGCATTACCCTCGATTATTCCAGGAGCAATGATGGTCCCTCCGGTGGTGATGGTTCTGGATATGATCTCCCCTCTGGTTTCCGGGGCATTGAGCACGATCTTATTGCCGGAATTTATGTGTGAACCTTTGGGAGCCACCAGGATGGAGTTAAATCTGGCCACTGCCCCGCGGCCATTCAGAAAGACAGCCGGATAAGACTGAACTGAACGGACCTTTTTGAGCAGGATATAGTTGCTGGCAAAGACTCCGTCTTCTTCCACAATGGCCACGGTCCTGGGTCTGACCATGACCTCCTCGCCCCAGTTGTGGACCATGGTAAAGGTCAGCTTGCCGCCTTTTTTGATGAATATTTCTGAGATGCCCAGATGCAGGGCCGAGCTGACATTGGCGGATGTTGTGCATCCGGTTATGATATGCAGCTCGGAATCCTCTTCAATAACCATGATATTGTGGACGTTCTGACCAATATTTTCGCCTTTGATGAACAGACAGGACTGAACAGGATCCTTGATTTTAGCCCCTTTAGCAGTCCGGATGAAATACCCGCCGTGAATCTTCTGGGCTGCAGCCCTGGTAAACTCGTCCTTGTCCTTGTCCACAGCCTGCCAGTAATATTCCGGCAGTCCATCGTACTTTTCCAGAGCCTCACGGGTATCCATGACTTCCACGCCTTCCTGACAGGAACGGCAATGAGCCTTGGCATGGTTGATATGAAGGTAGGTTCCGCTTCTCTCGGTTTCCTTGGTGTCAATTCCAGCCATGAGCAGCCGGTCCTTGTCCTCCTGGCTGAGTTCACGCAGGTCCTGCATGGCAACTGCTTCTTCCTGGTCAAAATTGAATCTCCCGAGATCCACCTTGGGTTCAGGATTGTTATTGTCTAGTTTAGGCATCTGACACACTCCTTGTATCCGTACTTGGTGATGTGATCCAGGATATCCCGGGGTCTTGCTGAACAGCAGAGCACCCCTTTGTACAGGACCTGTCCCCGGTCAGCATTGATGTAGTCCAGGATGTAACCGGTATGGGTAATGATCAGTCCGGAAGTCTTGTATCTGGACTGAAGCTCTTTTAATGATGCGCTGTTAATGGGTTCGTGGGGTCCGTCCAGAATGGCCCGGGCAGTGTTGCCGATCAGGGCCATGTTCTCAAGGTCCACACCTGATTCAGGTTCATCAAACAGAACCAGGCTTGGATTCTGGGCCATGAGCTGCAGAAGTTCAGAGCGCTTTATCTCTCCACCGGAAAAGCCCGAGTTAATATCCCTGTCCAGAAAGCTGGTCAGGTTAACCTTCTCGGCCAGGGCTTCAACTTCAACCTCCCTTTCTCCTGCACAAAGCCTGACCATGTCCCTGGTTTTGAGCCCGTGAATAGTGGGAGGACGCTGAAAAGACATGCCTATCCCAAGCTTGGCCCTTTCATAGGTAGGCACATCCGTAATATCTTGTCCTTTAAAAAATATCTTGCCCTTGGTTATTTCATAGCCTGCAAAGCCCATGATGGTCATAAGCAATGATGTCTTGCCCGAACCATTGGGTCCGAACAGAATAAAGGTCTCACCCTGCTCTATCTCCAGGTTGATGCCTTTCAAGACCTCAGTGCCGCCCACTTTGACGTGCAGGTCCTGTATCTTAAGCATTGGCAGTCTCCATTATCTGATTTAACATGCTGTTATCAAAAATCCGGATTAAAATATCCAGAACCTCCATACTCATTATTCCAAAATAAAATCTTTTTTGCGCCTGATCCGCTCATAGCAATGATAACACCTTTTCCTGTCCCTGAAAAGAGGAAGAAGGACCATCCCAACGATGAACCCTCCTGCATGAGCCCACCAGGCCACTCCTGTTCCGGTCCCGAAGATATCAGATCCCAGGGCAGATACAACCTGGATCAAAAACCAGATTCCCAGAAACACTAAGGCCGGGATCTCAATAATATACGGAATAAACACAATGGGAATAAATGTTATCACCCTGGAATGGGGATAAAGCAGAAAATAGGCCCCCATGACTCCGGCGATGGCCCCTGAAGCTCCAACCACCGGGACAGGCGAATTATAATTAAAGAAAACATGAACCATCAATGCCCCGGCGCCACACATCAGATAAAACCCCAGAAACCTGAACGGACCCATCACGTCTTCAATATTGTCGGCAAATATCCAGAGCATCCAGCAATTTAGGATAAAGTGCAGAAACCCGCCATGGATGAACATGTGGGTGATCAGGGTGTAGTAGCCCGCATCAGGATAACCAGCCAGAAGGGCCAGTTCAGTCTGGGTGAATCTGGCCGGAACCACTCCGTACAAATGGAAGAACCTGGCCAGATGAATGGGACTGAGTCCAAGGGTGTACAAAAAAACCAGCAGGTTGATCCCGATGATCGCCCAGACCATGTACGGTTTGAATACGTTGGGGATACTGTCTTTAAGGGGTATCATGAAAGACCTTGTCGGGATCAAACCGGGTCTGGAATAAACCGGCCTCTTTTTTGACCTGTTTGATTCTCAAATATCTGAGCATGATTGCCAAAGACCTGACCCTTTGTTCAAGGTCATCCGGTCCGGCTGAATTGTCAACCACCAATGCACAGCGCCTGATTTTTTCCGGCTGACTGAGCTGGTGTCCATCCAGGACAGCAGCCTTGCCATGCCCTGTTCCCAGTTTCTTCTCCAACCGGTCTCCTCTTATGCTGTCTGGACAAAATACCCCCACACTCAGGTCACAATCCTTGGTCAGACCGGACTCAAACAGCAGTGGAATCTCTGCAAAAGCCACTCTTTTGGCCCTGTGTTCCTTCCAGAATTTATTCAGACGATGCCGGACCAGAGGATGAATAAGATGGTTTATTTCCAGAAGGATATCCTTATCCTGCCCAATGGCTTCAGCCAGTCTAGCCTTGTTGACCGGCCCTTCACTGGAGTCAAAAAATCTGTCGCCAAATCGCCTTTGGATAAGTGTCCACCCGTCCTGACCCGGCTGATAAAGACCGGCTACGCAACTGTCCGCACAAAAAACCGGATAGCCCAGGTTTCTCAGTATCCTGGAAACAGTGCTCTTGCCCGAACCCATGGCTCCGGTTATGGCCACCCGCTGCATCTTTTTTTCAAGATAAAGGAAAACCCGGAAAAAATCTTTGGGTAAAGCCTGGGCAAAGCTGACCCATTGTCCACTTGCTGGATGTTTAAACCCAAGTTTTGCTGAATGCAGCAGCTGTCTCTTAACAAGTTTGGCCAGGATTCTGTGCTTGAGATCCCATGTTCTGTGGATTTCTCGGCCATAAAGGGAATCACCCAGAACAGGATGTCCCAGATGAGCCATATGCACCCTGATCTGATGGGTCCTGCCGGTCAAGATTTCCAGGCCCACCAGGGACCACTTGCTGTCAGAGCCGGTATGGACAACCCTGTACTTTGTCCTGGCCGGGCGACCGGACCTGGTCACGGCCATCCTGACCCTGGATCTGGGATCACGGTCCAGGTCCTGGTTGATCTCTCCCTGGTCTTTTTCAGGTCTGCCCAGTACCAGGGCCAGGTACTTCTTTTCCACCTCCCGGTCCTGAAAGGCTTGGCTGAGTTTTTGAGCCATATCCGGGTTCAGGGCCACAACCATGAGCCCGCTGGTATCCTTGTCCAGGCGGTGGACAATTCCTGGTCTGTCCGGATCGGGAAAATGGCCTGAAAAAAGGTCCCGGCTGATCAGAAAATTGACCAGGGTAGGCAGCTCAACCGAAGGGGCAGGATGGACGCTGAGGCCTGGCTGTTTGTTCAGGACCAGAATATGATCATCCCTGTAAATCTCGTGAATTTTTCCGGACATGGGCACCGGTCCGGACTGGGGCAGGGCTGCCCTGACCCTGACCAGGCTCATGGAAGGAGGACAAAAGGAAGGTTTGGTGCAGGGCTGGCCATTGATCCAGATCATCCGCCCTTTGATCCAGGACTGGATTAAGGATCTGGCTGGTGCATCCCCGGGAATGCGGGCAAGGACAAGTTTGTCCAGTCTTGCCCCGGCATCCTCGGGACCCACAATAAAAGAAAAATCTAGGCTGCTGTTTGTCAAAATGATTTATGATCAAGCCGGAACAATCCGTCAACAGGCAGGAATCCACCGGCTTGTCAGGCAAAAAGATGAAATTCAGCTCAGGAAAACACTACCTGGGTGCCTATCCCGCCCCTGGTGAAAATCTCCAGGATAATGGAGTTCTCCACCCGGCCGTCAATAATATGGGCCTTTTGCACACCTTCTTCAACAGCCTCAAGACAGCACTTTAATTTGGGAATCATTCCTCCGGAAGCAATCCCTGACTCAATAAGCCGGACCGCTTCCCAGCGGGTCAGGCTTGAAATGATCTCACCCGAAGCATCCTTGACCCCGGGCACATCAGTAAGCAGGATCAGCTTTCTGGCCTTGAGGGCCCCGGCTACAGATGCAGCCACGTAATCAGCGTTGATATTGTAGGTTTCTCCCTGCTCATCAACCCCCACCGGAGCAATTATGGGGATGAAGCCCTGGGACTGAACCGCTTTGATCAGACTGGTATTGATTTCCACAACCTCCCCCACCTTGCCCAGGTCGATTATCTCAGGAGGAGCGTTCTTCTTATCCACCACCATTTCCATCTTTCTGGCCATGATGGTCTGCCCGTCCTTGCCTGAAAGGCCCACAGCCTGTCCACCACTTAAATTGACCAGATTGACGATTTCCTTGTTGACCTTGCCCACCAGGACCATTTCAACCACATCCATGGTGGCCTCATCCGTAACCCGGAGGCCTTGACGAAACTGGCAGGCAATACCCAGCTGTTCAAGCATTCTGCCGATTTGTGGTCCCCCGCCATGAACTATTACCGGATTCAGCCCTATCAGTTTCAGAAGAATGACATTCAGGGCAAAACTTTTTTTCAGTTCCTGGTCAATCATGGCATGGCCCCCATACTTGATGACCACGGTCCGGCCATAGAACTCCCGGATATAGGGCATTGCCTCCAGCAGAATCCGGGCCTTGTAGGACTCGCTTTCAGTGTTCACAAGGGACATTCCATTACTCCGTTATCTTGGTTTCACTTTTGACCAGTTGCAGACCCTGCAGGATGCAGCCCGAATCATGATCCTACAATATATACCGGGTCAGGTCCTTATCCGCCTGAACATCCTTGAGCTTATCCAGGACATACTCCTTATCCGCCACAACCTTTTGACCGGACATCTCCGGAGCCTTGAAAGAAAGGTCCTGGAGCAGTTTTTCCATTATAGTGTACAGCCTTCGTGCTCCGATATTTTCGGTTTCATCATTGACGCGCTGGGCAAAGGACGAAATTTCCCGTAAAGACTCGTCAGTAAATTCCAGCTGGATTCCTTCGGTCTCCAGCAAGGCCTTGTACTGCTTTGTCAAGGCATTCTGGGGTTCAGTGAGTATCCGGTAAAAGTCTTCCATGGTCAGAGCAGTCAGCTCCACCCGCAGGGGAAACCTGCCCTGAAGCTCGGGCACCAGGTCAGAGGGCTTTGAATAGTGAAAAGCCCCTGCAGCTATGAACAGAATGTGATCCGTTTTGATCATGCCGTATTTAGTGTTGACCACGCACCCCTCAACCACCGGCAGCAGGTCTCTCTGCACCCCTTCCCTGGACACCTCAGCCCTGGACGACTTGTCTCCGCCGCAAATCTTATCGATCTCGTCAATAAAGATTATCCCGCTCTGTTCCACCCTTTCTCTGGCAGCTTCAGTGACCTTGTCCATATCCACCAGCCTTTCGGTCTCCTCCTGGACCAGAATTTCATAAGCATTCCTGACCCTGACCTTCTTGTTTTTGGTCTTTTTGGGAAAAACCCTGCTGAACATGTCCCTGAACTGCATTTCCATGTCTTCCAGGCCGGGCATGGCCATTATTTCCACATTGCTTCCAGTCTTGACATCGATATCCACCATTCTGTCGTCCAGCCGGCCTTCCCGCCAGAGTTTACGCAGCTTTTCCCTTGTCCTTCCCCGGGATTCTTCATCCTGGTCCTGCCCAGCAGGGACTGCCTGCTGACCGGGATTCGCCCCGGGCTCCTGGAAATTCTGGTGGGTTTGGGGGGTTTTCCTGGGAGGAAGAAGAAGATCAAGAAGCCTTTCCTCTGCATTGGCCTCGGCCTTTAACTGGACCTTTTTTCTTTCTTCGTCCCGGACCATGTTAATCCCGATCTCCATCAGGTCTCTGATCATGGATTCCACATCCCGGCCAACATAGCCAACTTCGGTGAACTTGGTGGCCTCAACTTTGAAAAAAGGCGAACCAGCCAGCTTGGCCAGTCTCCTGGCAATCTCAGTCTTGCCCACCCCGGTTGGGCCGATCATGATGATATTTTTGGGGGCAATCTCTTCTCTCAGCTCAGGCTCGAGCTGCTGCCTGCGCCATCTGTTGCGCAGGGCAATGGCCACCATGCGCTTGGCATCGCTCTGACCAATGATATATCTGTCCAGTTCTGATACAATCTCTCTGGGAGTCAGGGTACTCATTAAAGACTTTCCTCTTAATCGATTTTTTCCAGGATGATGTTCTGGTTGGTGTAGACGCAGATATCAGCGGCAATCCGCATGGACTTCTCAACAATATCTGAGGGCTGGTAATCGGAATTCTGGCTCAGGGCCCTGGCAGCAGCCAGGGCATAGGGGCCGCCCGATCCAATGGCTGCGATGCCGTCATCCGGTTCGATCACATCTCCGGTGCCGCTGATGATCAGGATATTTTCCTTGTCCGCTACAATGAGCATGGCTTCCAGTCGGCGCAGATATTTATCCATCCGCCACTCCTTGGCCAGTTCAACACTGGATCTGAGGAGGTTGCCCCGATACTCTTCCAGCCTGGCTTCAAAGCGCTCAAACAGGGTGAATGCATCAGCAGTGGCTCCGGCAAAACCGGCCACAACCTGCTGATTATACATCCTCCTGACCTTTTTGGCAGTATGTTTCATCACCACGGCCTGGCCCATGGTAACCTGTCCGTCTCCAGCCATGGCAACCTGCCCGTTCTTTTTTACGGCCAGGATGGTCGTGCCCTTTATTATCATCAGGACCACATCTCCTTTTCAAGCTAAAAGCTGTTAATATTCGCCCTGGAGGTCTTCCAAAAGGCAAGATCATATTGTTACCATAAAAATACCATTGTCAAGCTCAATACCGGATCAAAACCCTGCCCTGGGCCCAGGAACAGGGATCACCAGAAAAATCCTGATTCAGCCCTTGACCATGTTTAGATGAAAATTCTATAAAGCATAAATTTTTTTCAAAATCCAGTCCCAGCTGTTCCCCTTGGAGGCCCTAATTGTCTGTAAAAGTTGTTGATCATCCTCTGGTCCGGCATAAGCTGGGCATCATGCGCAAACACGATGTAAGTACCAAGAACTTCAGATCACTGGCCCTTGAACTGACCAGATTCCTCACTTACGAGGCCACTCAGGATCTGGAGATGGAAACCAGGACCATTCAGGGCTGGGCAGGACCGGTAAAGGTCGAGTCGATTAAAGGGAAAAAAATCACCCTGGTTCCCATCCTCCGGGCAGGGCTGGGCATGCTGGACGGAGCACTGGATCTCATTCCCGGGGCAAAGGTCAGTGTGGTTGGACTTTATAGAAATGAAGAAACTCTTGAGCCTGTCCGCTATTACGTCAAGCTGGCCTCCAACATGCCCGACAGAACCGCCTTGATTCTTGATCCCATGCTGGCTACAGGCGGGACTCTCATGGCCACCATCGACCTGCTCAAAGAAGCCGGCTGCCGGAAGATCAAGGGACTGTTCCTGGTTGCTGCCCCCGAGGGTCTGGAACGGGTGACCAGGGCTCATCCTGAACTGGACATCTTTCTGGCTTCCATTGATGAAAGACTCAATGACAAGGGGTATATCCTGCCCGGCCTGGGAGATGCCGGCGACAAAATTTTCGGAACCAGATAGGCGCTTTACCCGGCGCCTTTTTTTCGGCCCTTATTCATCAACCTAAATTCTACTGGAGACGTGGCATGGCGGATTCCAACACTGTTGAATACCGGTTTCATCCCAAGGACAGCCTCCTGGGAGCACAGATTCTCTTTGTGGCCTTTGGTGCTCTGGTTCTGGTACCCCTTCTGACCGGCCTTGACCCCAATGTGGCCCTTTTCACAGCCGGTGTGGGAACCATAATTTTTCAGATTATCACCAGAAGACAGATCCCCATATTTCTGGCTTCTTCCTTTGCCTTCATTGCCCCCATCATTTACGGAGTCAATACCTGGGGAATTCCAGCCACCATGTGCGGCCTCATGGCCGCGGGCCTGCTGTACGTGCTCCTGAGCCTGATCATTTCTCTGCGCGGACCCGGAATAGTCCTGAGGATCCTGCCTCCCATCGTTACCGGACCGGTAATCATGGTCATCGGGCTTATCCTGGCCCCAGTGGCTGTAAACATGGCCCTGGGAAAGACCGGAGACGGCTCGGTTCAGCTCGTGCCTGAAACAACCGCCATATTCATCTCCATGGTCTCCCTTGGAGTGACCATTGCCATTTCCCTCTTTGCCAAAGGCATTTTCAGACTGGTTCCCATCCTTTTCGGCATTATCTCAGGATATGTGCTCTGTCTGGCCATGGGGCTTGTGGATTTTACCCCGGTCCGGGAGGCAGCCTGGCTGGCCATGCCCAACTTCACCCTTCCTGAATGGAACTGGCACGCCATCCTGTTCATCGTTCCAGTGGCTATTGCCCCGGCCATTGAACACTTCGGGGATGTCATGGCCATCAGTTCGGTAACCGGGAAAAACTATCTGGAAAAGCCGGGCGTGAACAAAACCCTTTTGGGTGACGGTCTGGCCACATCCTTTGCTTCCATGGTTGGAGGCCCCCCCAACACCACCTATTCAGAAGTGACAGGAGCAGTGGCTCTGCTCAAAATATTCAATGTGGGCGTCATGACCTGGGCAGCCATATTTGCCATTCTTCTGGCCTTTGTGGCCAAGGTGGGGGCGATTCTCTCCACCATACCTGTACCAGTTATGGGCGGAATAATGATTCTGCTCTTCGGGGCCATCATGGTGGTGGGCATCGGAAGCCTGGTAAGGGCCGGGATTGACATGATGCAGCCCAGAAACCTGGCCATTGCTGCGGTCATTGTGGTCTTCGGCGTGGGGGGAATGTCTTTTTCCGCAGGTGAGTTCTCCCTGCAGGGCATTGGCCTGGCCGGAATAATCGGGGTCGTGCTGAATCTGATCCTGCCCCATCCCAGGAAGGTCCAGGAATAGAAAACCATTCCTGGTCCATGCCTGTGCCTTGAGGTTGCAGTCAGGAATCAGGTCCGGCTCAGGACAGGCTTTTGATCCGGCAACAGCCCCGGCTGGTTCTTGTCTCTTTCAAGCCTGCCCCACATGGCCCTTGAGCATGAAGCCAGGCTTCAGACCGGTCAGCTGTTTTCTGGATCGGCTGCTGGAACAGGCTCTGGAGGAACAATATCTTCATAGGCAGGCCAGGCCTTGATTATGGCCTGAATAAGGGTGGCTAAGGGAATGGCAAAAAATATGCCCACAAATCCCCACAACCCTCCAAACACCAGGATGGAGGCAATCACCGCCACTGGATGGATATCCACAACTTCGGCCAGGAGCAAGGGAGCCAGGACATTACCGTCAATCATCTGGATGATGGCGTAGACAATCAGGACCCAGACCAGCTCAGAGCCGATGCCCCACTGAAAATAGGCCACCATGGCCACAGGGATGGTGGCCACAGCAGCTCCCACATAGGGTATCAGGACTGAAAAGCCCACAATGGCCCCCAGGAGCATGGCGTACTGGAGTTTCAACAGAGTAAAGACCAGGAAGGTTACAATCCAGACAATGATTATTTCCCAGGTTTTACCCCGGATATAGTTGGCAATCTGAATGTTCACATCCTCCCAGACCTGGACCGCCAGGGAACGATCCCTGGGCAGAAACCCGGAAAACCAGCCAATGATCTTTTCCTTGTCCATGAGAAAGAAGAAGACCAAGAGCGGCACAATAATCAGATAAACCAGAAGAGTAATGAGGCCCATTACCGATGCCACTGATATGGACAGGATGTTCTGGGCCAGCTTGCCCACCTCTCCCCGGATGACTGAAAAAATTTCATAGACCTGTTCTTCAGAAATAAATTTGGGATAGTGTTCCGGCAGCTGCAGAAGAAGATTCTGGGTTTCACTGATCATATTGGGAAGCTGTTGAACCAGCTGGGTGACCTGTTTAGTCAATTGAGGCACCAGCCAGAAGATACTGAAAAGCAGGATGAGCATGAAAAACAGGAAAACAAGTATCACCGCCAGCAGCCTGGGCACTCCCCTTTTGGTCAGGTGTTTAACCACCCCGTCCAGGAGATAGGCAATGATCAGCCCCGCAAAAAAAGGAACCAGCATCTTTCCCAGAAAGTAGATTACTCCGAATCCGGTCAAGAGCAGGACCATCAAAATGACAACCTGAGGATTGCCGAATTGTCTTTGAAACCAGGTCTTGATCAGCTGCATTTTTTTATCTGTAAATCCGTTGAACTGAACTATTAAAAAAGCCGGTCTTGTCCTTTGCAGGCTATTTAATGACTCATTATTTCAGGACAATTATTCTATTAGCATATCTTGCCAAAGGCAACCATAAGAAACCTGGGCAAATTCTCAGGAAACAGCCGGGCCGGATTGAGCAGCAGCCCCGGCCAATTGACAATAACCGATCCTAAATATTACTCTCTGTGATAAACTTTTTTATCCACGCACAGCAATCCATACAGGTAAATATTGATGTTTGAAGAAAACCTGATCCTGGCTTTTTCCCTGACCGCCCTGGCCGGACTCTCCACCGGCATAGGCAGTTTCATCGCCTTTTTCACCAGGCATACCAATAAGGCTTTTCTGTCCATAGCCCTGGGCTTTTCCGCCGGGGTGATGATCTATATTTCCTTTGTAGAGCTGCTGCCGGAAGCCCTGGAAATGCTGGAGTCCATCCACAGCAATGAAGCAGCAGCCTGGATCATGACCCTGGGATTCTTTGCCGGGGTATTCTTCATTGGAATCATTGACCGGCTGGTTCCGGAGCATGAAAACCCTCACCAGGCCAGAAAGGTGGAAGAAGTCCATCAGGGTGTGGACCGCAGAAAAATGCACCGGATGGGGGTTTTTGCAGCCCTGGCCATTGCCATCCACAACTTTCCTGAAGGCATGGCCACCTTTTTTGCCACCCTGGCAGATCCGACCCTGGGGATTGCCATCGCCATCGCCATTGCCCTGCACAACATTCCCGAAGGCATAGCTGTAGCTGTTCCCATATATTATGCCACCAAAAGCAGGGCCAAGGCTTTCTGGCTTTCCATGGCCACCGGGCTGGCCGAACCCCTTGGCGCCCTTATCGGCTTCCTTATCCTGCGCCCTTTTATTAATCCCACGTCCATGGGATTTATCTTTGCCTTTATTGCCGGGATCATGGTCTTCATATCTCTGGATGAACTCTTTCCAGCAGCCAAGGAATACGGACAGGGCCACCTGGCTATCTACGCCCTTGTTGCAGGAATGCTGGTCATGGCCGCAACCCTGCTCATGCTCATGTAAGGGTTCTAAATCCCGCCGTTCTCCTGAATCTTTTTTTCTTCGTAAGGGACCAGAGCCTTTCTGTACCACTCCAGTTTGGCATGCTCCATGGCACTGGAACACATGCTCAGATTGGCATAGCTCTCACCTATCCGGTCAATAATCAGCCTGGACAGCTTAAAGATGCAATAGTTGAGTTCGCCCTGGTCCCGGACCTCCAGGGCCAGCATTTCAAGGGCCTGATCAAAGGCCTGGCGTCTGTCAGCAGAAATATACGGCATAACAAATGCTCCTTATTTTGCCTTGCACTCTCTGATTCCCAGAAGAACCCGGTAAGGCCCGGGGGTGCCCGGAGGGACCAGGGCCACACTGTCGCCGTGTTTAAGCCTGGTCGACAACGGAGCCACCCGTCCATTAATAAAGGCTGCTTCAACCTCATCAAGCCCGAGTCCCAGACTCTGGACCAGGTCTTCAACAGTTTCATTTTCAGTTATTTCCAACTCTTGGTCAAAACAGTCCCGGCCCAGAGCCCTGAGCCTGGGCTGCAAAAAAGAAAAAGCCTTAAAACAGATTCTGGCCATGTTCATGCTCCTCCAGCAATATTTGCATACCGCACCTCCGGCATGTCTGGCAACCTGATTCCGGACACGGTCTGGTCAGCAGGGATTTCCTGTACTTTTGCCATTCCTTTTCCAGATAACTTCTGTCAATGCCCATGTCCATAACTTCCCAGGGAAAGGATGTTTCCAGTGGCAATTCCTGATCAAGGTACTCTTTAATGCTGCCTGACCAGTTCTTTAAACCTTTTCTCCAGTCATTTTTGTTTTCAGCGGTATCCAGCAGCAGCTCATGGACATCCGGCCCTCCCCTGGACAGCAGTCCCTGAATCCTGGCCATGAAAGGCCTTTCAAAGTTAAATTTCAACCCTTTGTACGGTGCACACAGCTGCCTGAACTTCCCGGCCTTCTCCAGAAAGACATCCTCCTGGTCCATGGGTGCCCACTGCATGGGGGTCCATGGTTTGGGCACAAACATGGATGCGCTGATGCTGATCAGATCCACGCCTTTTTTTCTGGAGCCCATGCCTTGAGTTCTGGCCTGGTCAAGCCTTTTTAAAAAGCATTCCAGTTCCTGAAAATCATCTGGTTTTTCACCGGGCAGACCCAGGATAAAATACAGCTTGAGGTTATTAAACCTCAGTTTGCTCACCAGCTCCACGGCCTGAAAAAACTTTTCCTGGTCAAAATGCTTGTTTATGGCTGATCTGAGCCTGCAGCTGATGCCCTCAACAGCAAGGGTGATGCTCCTGATCCCGGTTTTTCTGAGAAACTGCAGAAACTCCCAGTCCAGACCGTCCGCCCGCATGGAGGACAGGGAAAACTTGATTCTTCGGTCAGCGAGCCAGGCCAGAAAGGGTTTGAGAGGCTTCCAGTCGGTCAGGGCTGTACCCACCAGTCCCACTTTTCTGGGTGCAGCCGTTTCAACCAGGTCCTGAATCCTTTTTAACCCGGCCTGTCTTGGGGGCCTGTATATGAATCCGGCAGCGCAGAACCGGCAGCCATAGCCGCATCCCCTGTTTATCTCAATAAGCAGACTGTCCTTAAAAATTGACCGGTTCGAGATAAAGGCCGAATGGGCAGGATGTTCCAGCTGACCTGATCCTTGAACCTGTCTTTTTACCTTGTTTTCATTTTCAGGAACAAATATCCCAGGAAAAGCTGACAATGCTTTAAGGGTCTTATGTCTTCCGCCATGGCCCAGCCAGACTTCTTTGAGAAAACCGGCCACAGCCTTGAACCTTCCTTCTGACTCACCAACATACAGAAAATCAAGACTGGGAATGATGGGAAATGGATTTAAAAAAGCGATGGGCCCTCCGGCCATGATCAGGGGCCAATCGCTTCTATCCCGGGCCAGAACCGGTATCTGCCCGGATTTGAGGATATGAATCAAATTCAGGAAATCACCTTCAAAGTTCAGACTGAAGCAGACCAGGGGAAAGAGGTCAATGGTCTTGTTGGAGTCTGCTGAAGCCGCTCCCTGCAGTTTTTTGTCCCAGAAAAAGCGTTCAACGTAAAATCTGGAGTCCCTGCCAAGATCATTGTAGACCGCCTGCCAGCCCAGGGTTGACAGGGCAAGGGACTCTTCTTCCGGAAAGACCAGGGCAACAGGAAGACGACCTCCCCATTCCCTGGAAGATACTGGTTCATTCCTGGTCATGGACTAGGGCCAACACTTTCTGAATCCAGCTGCTGACCTGCAGCTTTCCAGCCCCCATGCACAGAATAATCCTTACCCCCACCGGACAGTCTGAGCTTAATCTGCCTGTCTCCTGATGAACGAGGGAATCTCAAATTCATCCTCGTCAAAAATGAATTCTTCATTTTTCTGGCCAGTCCTGGAACTGGTCTCTGCTCCGGCAAGAGAATCAATCTTTTTCTTTGTTCTCAGGTAAGTCGGAATATTCAGGTTTTCCCTGCTGTCAGGGTCCACTGCCATGGACCGCGGACGCTGGACCAGCTTTGATCCGGACCTCTTGGCTTCGCTCAACTTGGTCACATTGGGATTGGTCTCTTCGATCTTGTCAAAAGCATCTTCAATACCTGTGGCAATAACCGTGATCCTGATCTCGTCCTCAATATCCTGGTCAAAGACCGTTCCAAAGTATATTTTGGCGTCTTCATGAGCTGCCTCATGAATAATCTCTGCAGCCTCACTGACCTCATCAATGGCCAGGTCGGTTCCGCAGGTCACGTTCATAAGCACACCCCTGGCGCCGTCAATGGAAACGTCTTCAAGCAGCGGACTGGTAATGGCCTTCATGGCGGCTTCTCTGGCCCGTCCCTCGCCCTTGGCAATGCCGGTTCCCATCATGGCCAGGCCCATCTCGGACATGACCGCCTTGACATCGGCAAAGTCCAGATTGATGAGTCCAGGCACCATGATCAGGTCGGATATTCCTTTGACTCCGTAATAAAGGACCTCATCAGCCTTCTTGAGCATCTCAAGAAATGACGCCTTTTTGGAGGCCAGGGACAATAAGCGGTCATTGGGAATAGTAATAATGCTGTCCACTACTTCCTTGAGAGCTGCAATGCCTTTGTCACCCTGGCTGCGCCGCCTCTTGCCCTCAAAATAAAACGGCTTGGTCACCACTGCAACGGTCAGGGCATCCATCTCTTTGGCCACCCTGGCGATGACCGGGGCTGCTCCGGTTCCTGTACCACCGCCCATGCCGGCAGTCACAAAGACCATATCACAACCCTGGAGAGACTCACGGATCTGATCCACGCTTTCCTGGGCCGCTTCCTTGCCCACATCAGGGTCAGCTCCAGCCCCCAGACCCTTGGTCAGTTTCTCCCCCAGCTGGATCTTGTATTCAGCCCGGGAATGCTTCAAGGCCTGCACATCAGTGTTGGCCACGATAAAAGTCACTCCTTTCATGGCTGAGCAGATCATATTGTTCACGGCATTTCCACCGCCTCCTCCAACACCCACTACTTTGATTCTGGCATTGCCTTCCATTTCGATTTCCTGGTATTCCATGGCTTCCTCCTTCCCCTGTAACTTCAAGGTTCTGCTGAACTATTTCTTTTCCGGAACAATTTTCCGGATGGAAACTATTTAATATCCACAAACCAATTGCGCATCTTGGTCAGGATGCGGTTGAACATGTTCTTGTCCCTGATCCGAAAGCTCTTTTCAGAGCTCTCCTTTTCAGCTCCGTAAATCAGGACTCCCACAGCTGTGGCAAACATGGGATTGTTGACCACATCTTTCAGTCCTCCCACCTTTCTCGGATATCCGATCCTGGTGGGCAGGTTGAAAATCTGCTCGGCCAGCTCCTGGGACCCTTCAATCAATGATGCTCCGCCGGTCAGGACAACACCGGCCCCAATGGAGTTCTTGAATCCAGAACGGATGAGCTCCTGGTCCACCAGGGCAAAGAGTTCCTCCATGCGCGGCTCGCAGATCTCGGCCAGGACATGTCTGGAAAGCTTTCTGGGCGGCCTGCCGCCAACGCTTGGGACCTCGATTACCTCGTCTTCCTGAATTATGTCGGCCAGGGCGCAGCCGTATCTGACCTTGATCTTTTCAGCCGCCACCATGGGAGTCCTCAGACCAAAGGCAATGTCATTGGTCAGGTTGGCCCCCCCAATGGCGATTACTCCGGTATGTTTGATGGAGTCATTGCTGAAAATGGCAACATCAGTGGTTCCACCGCCTATATCCACCAGGGCCACCCCGATTTCCCTTTCTTCCTCGGTCAAGACCGCCTTGGACGAAGCCAGAGACTCCAGAACAATATCGGCAACATCCAGGCCAGACCGGTGACAGGATCTGACAATATTCTGGGCGCTGCTGACAGCTCCGGTGACAATATGCACTTTGACCTCCAGGCGCACCCCGGCCATGCCCAGGGGATCAGCTATCCCCCTCTGGTCGTCCACAATGTATTCCTGGGGCAGAATATGGATGACTTCACGGTCCAGGGGGATGGCCACGGCCTTGGCCGCATCTATGACCCTTTCAACATCTCTGCTCCCCACTTCTCCGCCCTTGACTGCAATTACCCCGTGGCTGTTAAAACCCTTGATATGACTTCCTGCTATGCCTGCATATACCGACCTTATCTCACAGCCGGCCATCAGTTCGGCTTCTTCCAAAGCCTTTTTGATGGACTGAACTGTCTGCTCGATATTCACAACCACGCCCTTGCGCAGGCCTGTGGACGGGCTGGTCCCTATGCCTACAATATCCACCCCGTCTGGAGACATTTCCCCGACCACGGCTGAGATTTTGGTTGTGCCCAGGTCAAGCCCCACGATTAAATCAGGTTTGGCCATAACTCATTCCTTTTTCGACAAGTTTCGGATTATTATTTCAGGATCTGTGACTTAAGTTCTATTCAGCATAAGCCACCCAGGCATTCCTGCCGGCAAGGGTAATCCGTTGAACCGCTTGGGCTTCTCCCTGGTTTTTAATATCCGCCCACACCAGGCTCAGCCGGGATGCACTTCTGCCCAGCTGAGCCCGGTCCAGGACAATCAGCAGATTCTGTCTTGAAATGCCTATTTCAACTGTTCCTGACTCCCTGATCCTGATCCAGGAAACATCCTGAAGAGGAAAGGGAAAATTTCTGCTTTCCAGGAAACCGACCACCGCCCCCAGGTCTGCTTCCTGCTGTTCCCCACGGACATGAAGAATGGGAAGGGAAACAAATCTCCTGGGGCTTATTTCAGAAATGATCCGTCCCCTTTCATCTGCATAGAACAGCCGGTGGTCGTCCTGGACCCAGAAGTAGGCCTGTCGTTCTTTGATCCTGACCATGACCCTGTCCGGGAACTCCCTGGTCACGGCTACTGTTGCAATCCAGGGGTTCTGCTCAAGCCTTGCCTGCAACTTGGACATCCTGAGCTGGAGCAGGCTGTCTCCGGGATGAATATTCATCTGCTCAGTCAGTTCAGCATAGGTCAGTTGTCTGTTACCAATGACTTCAATATCCTTCAGGGCAAAAAAATCGCTGTTCACTGCCTTGTTGTAGCCCAGCAGAAGACCCAGGCTGATCAGCCCGAGAAAGCCCAGACTCATGACCAGCATCAATGACATGCCCAGGACCCTGCTCAGCACACTGAAAAATCTTCTGATCCGGCCCTTTTCCCTGGACCTGGTGTACCTGGTGGCTTTGAGGCCTGTACGGATGCTTGCAGCATAAGCCATCAGATCACCTTGATTTCCATTTCAAGATCAACCCCGTAAACCTGCTTGACCTTGGTTTTAGCTTCCTGGATCAGATCCAGGGCGTCCTGGCTCCGGCCCTGGCCGGCATTTACAAGAAAATTGGCATGAAGCCGAGAAAAGCAGACTTTGCCCCTGATTTTACCTCGGAACCCGATCCGTTCCAGAAGCATTCCAGCCGGATCATGTCCTGCAGGATTCTTAAAGACACATCCCGCTGTATTCTGGAGAACTGGCTGGCTCTTCTTTTTCCGGGAATAATATTCTCTGATCCGCTCCTTGATCACTCCGGCCTCATCCCTGCCCAGTCTCAGCCAGACCTTGAGGATAATGAACCCGGTTTCAGCCCTGTTTGGCCTGAAATTCCTGTATCCATGGCTGAAGGCATCTTTTTCCAGATCAGCAACTCCATGGCTTGGACTCCATACAGTGACTTTTTCCAGCATGGTGCAGATCTCTGTACCATAAGAACCGGCATTCATTGCTACTGCCCCGCCCACTTTTCCAGGAATGCCGGCCAGACCTTCAAGACCGCTAAAACCATGGACTGCACACCACCTGATAAGTCCGGGCAGGCTTGATCCGGCGTCTGCCATGATCAGCACACTGTCCCTTTCTTCCTTGACCATTGCCGGAGGTTCTTTTCCCTGCCAGCCCACCAGGACCAGATCCCTGACACCATCCCTGAACAGGATGTTGCTGCCCCTGCCCACAATCAGGACCTCCGGGCCCAGCTCCGGCCACATTCTGGCCAGATTCTCCAGGTCTCTGAAGTCCTGGGGAAAATAAGCCATCCTGGCTTTCCCGCCCATCTTCAAGGTGGACATGGTTCCAAGTTCAGGGTTCTGTATTGCCTTCATCGCTTTCCTAAAAAACTTTCTCCAACTTTCCAGACAGTTCCTGCACCCATGGTAATGAACAGATCCCCGGGCCTTAACACATCCTTTAAACCAGCTCCTGCTTCGTCCAGGTCTTCAAAAAAGCTGACCCTGGTCCTGCTGATCTGTTTGATTCCCTGGGCCAGGCTCTGACTGTTGACTCCGGGAATAGGCGCTTCAGATGCAGGATATATTTCGGTCAAAAGCAGGACGTCAGCTTCAGCCAGGACTTTGCAGAAATCACCGAACAAAGCCCTGGTCCTGGAAAACCGGTGCGGCTGAAACAGAACCACCAGCCTCCGGTCCGGATAGCACTGCCTGGCCGTTTCAATGGTGGCCCTGATCTCAGTGGGGTGATGACCGTAATCGTCAACCACCATGATCTGATCCCTGACGCCCTTGATCTCGAACCTGCGGCCAACACCTCCGAAGGAAGCCAGCCCGGAAACTATGTCCTCTTTGTCCAGTCCGCAATGAATGGATATGCCAATGGCAGCCAGACTGTTGAGAATATTATGTTTACCCGGATGACTCAGCTTTACTTTGGACCAGAACCGTTCTTCAACAAAGACATTAAATTCTGAGCCGGAAACTGTATTTATAATCTCGGCCCGGATATTGTTCCCCTCAGTCAGCCCGTAAGTCATGACCGGGCGGTTGACTGCCGGAAGCAATGACTCTGCTCCGGGATCATCTCCGCAGACCACGTTCATCCCGTAAAACGGAACACTGTTCATAAAGGTCACAAAACTGTCCTTTATCTGATCCAGGTCCCGGTAGAAATCCAGATGGTCAGCGTCAACATTGGTCACTACGTTCATGATGGGCTTAAGGCAAAGAAATGATCCGTCGGACTCGTCTGCCTCAGCTATAAAGTACTCTCCAGTTCCTGGGAGGGCGTTACTCCCGTAAGAGTTGAGCCGGCCGCCGATGATCACGGTGGGATCCACCCCGGCCTCTTTAAA
Organism: Desulfonatronovibrio hydrogenovorans DSM 9292; assembly: GCF_000686525.1. Lineage (NCBI taxonomy): Bacteria > Pseudomonadati > Thermodesulfobacteriota > Desulfovibrionia > Desulfovibrionales > Desulfonatronovibrionaceae > Desulfonatronovibrio > Desulfonatronovibrio hydrogenovorans. Next base: position 55,674 of record NZ_JMKT01000011.1, on the reverse strand, counting down.
TATTGTACCCAGAAATGAAGTGGTGGTGGTTTTACCGTGGGTTCCGGCAACAGCAATGCCGGTCTTCAAACGCATCAGTTCAGCAAGCATCTCAGCCCTGGGGATGACCGGAATATTTTTTTCCCTGGCAGCCATCACCTCGGGGTTGTCCTCACCAACAGCCGTGGATTTGACCAGTACCTGGGCATCCTTTAGGTTGTCAGCCTGGTGTCCTGAAAAGACTGTGGCCCCCAGGTTCTTCAATCTTGTCACTCCAGATCCGGTTGAAAGGTCTGAACCGCTGACCTCATATCCCAGATTGAGCAGGACTTCGGCTATGCCGCTCATGCCTGAGCCGCCGATGCCGACCATGTGAATTCTGTTTATCTTTCCTTTCATTCTACTTACTTGATTTTTTTCTTATTTTTTCCAATTCCTGAACTATTTTCAGGGCCGCATCCGGCCTGCCGGCCTCAAGAGCGGCCCGGCTCATTCTTCTCAGCTTGTCCGGCATTGCCAGGAGGTCCCCGACAACCCTGGCCAGATTAACCTCGTGCAGATAGCTTTGAGCCAGGACCAGAGCCGCCCCCTGCTGTTCCAGATGCCTGGCATTGGTCATCTGGTGATTGTGGGTGGCATAGGGAAAAGGAATCAATATCGACGGTCTGCCGGTCACACACAGTTCAGCCAGGGTGGAGGCTCCGGCCCTGCACAGGACCAGGGTTGCAAAACTGTACGCTTCAGCCATGTCCGCAATAAAAGGTTCAACCCTGGCCTGGGGATATTCTTTTTGATAAACTTGACTGACCCTTTCAAAATCAACCTGTCCTGTCTGATGCCATATCTCCACGTCCATGGCTTTGAGTTCCTTGATACTGGCCAGTACGGCATCGTTTATGGCCTTTGCACCCTGGCTTCCTCCAACAACCAGCAGCCGTCTGACCCGGCCCAGAATCGATGAATTGCCCTTTACCCCCTGGACAATCTCCCTGCGCACAGGGTTTCCGGTTTCAACAACCTTTAGAGCCGGAAAAAAACTGTTTTCATCAGGAAAACTGAGCAGCACCCTGTCCGCCTTTTTGCCAAGTATCCTGTTGGTTACCCCTGGCAGACTGTTCTGTTCGTGAATAGCCGTTGGTATCTTCAGCCATCTGGCAGCCAGGACAGGCATGAATCCGGCATATCCCCCGAATCCGATCACCACTTCCGGTTTGAACGAGCGCAAAAAAAACAGCGAAAGCACAAGACTCTTGCTCATCCAGAATAATGACCCCAGAGACTTAAACCCTCTTCCCAGAACCCCCCGGGCCGGAAATGACTTGAATGTGATCCCTGCCTTGGTCACAATTTCCCTTTCCGGACCGTACTCGCCGCCTGCAAATACGACCCGGCAGTCCGGATGCATCTCCAGGATCTTCTGAGCCACGGCCAGAGCCGGGAAAATATGGCCTCCAGTGCCGCCTGTGGCAACAAGAACCCTCTTCAACATCACCGTCCCCTTGACAGGTTCAGTAAAAACCCGGCGCAAAACATGGAAACAAGCAGACTGCTCCCTCCGTAACTGATGAAAGGCATGGGCAATCCCTTGGGCGGCACCATTCCCAGAACCACGGCCAGATTCAGCAGGCTGCCGATAATAAGAATCATGCCCATTCCAAAGCCGGCAAACCTGTCAACCAGCTCATTCTGGCTGATGGATATGGCCACCACCCTCCAGATGATGATGCCCAGCAGGACAAAGACAAGGGACACGCCAATGAACCCGAGTTCTTCCCCGACAACCGCCATTATGAAATCATTGTGGGCCTCAGGCAGAAAAAACAGCTTCTGGCGGCCCTCACCAAGTCCCATGCCCCATATTCCACCGGAACCAAAGGCATAGAGGGACTGAACCAGCTGGTATCCAGAGTCCTGAGCATCCTTAAATGGATCAAGAAAGGAAAACCACCTCCTGAATCTGTACGGCGACTGCATCACAAGGATGGCAGCTGTAATCAAGGCCAGAACTGAAGAGGAAAAAAGATAAATGATCCTTGTTCCTCCTATCAGGCTCATCAGAAAAAGCAGAGCTGCCATGTACACTGCTCCCCCAAAATCCGGCTGAAGCAGAAGAAAAACACAGAATATGCCGGTAATAATGGTCGGGGGCAGAAAGCCCACACTGAAACTCTTGACCATTTCCTGTTTACCGGCAAAAAAGCAGGCCAGATAGATGACCAGAGAGATCTTGGCCATCTCCAGAGGCTGGACATTGATGAAGCCCAGATCCAGCCATCTTGTTGCCCCTCCGGCAGTTATGCCCAGGGGAGAAAAAATTGTCAGACCAAAAGCCAGCAGAGCGAGTATGACCCACACATATTTGAGCCGGTAGAAAAAATTCCTGGGTGTAAAGTAGACCAGGGCCAGTACTGTCAGCCCAGTGCAGACGAAGATCAGCTGTTTCCTGAAAAAAAAGTATTTATCCGAATAAAACCGCTCTGCCATGATGGCGCTGGTGCTGAGAATCATGGTCAGACCCAGGCCGCACAGGACCATCACTGCAAAAAACAGCCAGATGTCAGGTCCGGCAGACTGAATGGTTTTTCGCTGTGCATTCATGGCTTCAGTGTCCTGCCTTATCCATGAGCTGTTTTCCTGGGCAGCTGCAATCAGCCCTGGCTTTTTCTTCCCAGGGTAACCCCAGGTTTTTTTTGATCAGCTCTTTAAACACATTGCCCCGTTCCTGATAGTTGCTGAACAGATCAAAGCTTGCCGTACCAGGTGCCAAAAGAATGGTGTCTCCGGGCTCCGACTCTGACAAAGCCTTTTGAACAGCCTGCTCTAGACCGGTAAAATGCTCCAGCATGGTCTTGCCCTGCCAGGCACTTTCAAATATTTCCCTTGAATCTCCGAATAAATATGCTTTTTTGACCTTTTCCTGAACCAGGCTGGACAGATCTGAAAAATTGCCTCCCTTGTATATTCCCCCGGCAAACAACCTGATGGGCGGTTCAAAGGCCTGCAAGGCCGCTTCTACAGCTGCTGTAGTGGTGGCTTTGGAATCATTGACAAAAATCCTGCCTCCGTGCTTGAGAAATACTTCCTGGCGGTGGGCAGGAGGCTGGAAATCATTAAGAGCTGAATTAAAAGTATCCTGGTCCATCCCAAAGTACCTGCAGGCCAGAAAAGCAGCCTCAAGGTTGGCCTGGTTATGCTGGCCGGTCAGTGCGGGACAGGCAAACCTGGATGAAGGAGCAAAATAAACCCGTTTGGACTGCACCAGCCCAGTCTTTTCAACTTCTTCACGCAGCCCCAGGGCTATTATTGCCAGGTCCTGATCCCTCTGCCGGGCAAAGATCCTGACCTTGGCCTGAAAGTACTCCAGGCTGTCCTTATGGTGATCAAGATGATTAGGGGAAAAATTCAGAAAAACCGCCACCTGGGGGCCAAAACCGCTGCAGCCCTCAAGCTGAAAGCTGCTCACTTCCAGAACCAGGACCTGGCACTCATCCCTGCCAAGGACATATGCGCTAAGAGGTGTTCCCAGATTGCCCCCGGCAAAAACCTTCTTGCCCATTTTTTCCAGGGCATGGGCAATAACCATCGTGGTGGTGGTCTTTCCATTGGTTCCGGTAACAGCGATTATGGGCTCATGCACAAACCAGGAGGCCAGTTCCAGCTCTGAACAAACCATGACCCCTGCAGGAGCCAGAGCCCTGATTTCCTGCAAAGGGATACCAGGGCTGACCACAATCAAGTCTGCCCCGGCAAAATCTTTCCGGGAGTGGAGACCAAGCCTAACTTCGGCCTTGACCAGATCCTGGGCCAGACTTTCCACCTTAAACTGCTCATTCTTTTCCAGCACCAGAACTTCAGCCCCCAAAGCCGTTAAAAGGGATGCAGCCGCAAGCCCGGAACGCCCGGCACCGACCACCACGACCCTGTGGCCCTTGAGTTGCTGATTATGGATAAGCTCTTTCATAGTTACCAGTGCTCTCTATCTGAGTTTAAGAGTACTCAAGGCAGCCAGGGCAAACAGGATTGACAGAATCCAGAACCTGATGATGATTTTGGATTCCGGGACCCCCTTGAGTTCAAAGTGGTGGTGCAGCGGAGCCATACGAAAGATCCTTTTTCCTCCGCTCATTTTAAAATAGCCCACCTGCAGAATGACGGAAAGGGTTTCAATTACAAAAAGCCCGCCTACGATGATCAGCAGCAGCTCCTGCTTGCACAGGACAGCAATAAACCCCAGAGTCCCGCCAAGGCTGACGCTCCCGGTGTCCCCCATGAATATCTGGGCCGGATAGGCGTTGAACCACAGAAAGCCCAAACCTGCACCAACCATGGCTCCACAGAAGACCGTGACCTCACCCAGGTTGGGAATGTATGGAACCTGGAGGTAACTGGCCAGCTGATAATGGCCTGAAACATAAACAAAAACTGATAAACAGGCTGCACTGACAATAAACGGACCAATGGCCAGACCGTCCAGGCCATCGGTCAGGTTCACTCCGTTGGAAGCTCCCACCATGACCAGAGCGGCAAACGGTACATAAAACAGATACAGATCCGGTCTTATCCCCTTGAAAAACGGAACCAGCAGCTCAGTACTGTACCCGGGCAGGGTCAGCAGGATGGAAACTGCTCCCAGAGCTATGATGCACTGCCCAAGAAACTTGCCCTTGGCACTTAACCCTTTATTGTGTTTTTTCACTACCTTGAGATAGTCATCAAAAAAACCCACCAGGAAAAAACCCAGGAATACGAATATGGACAGCCAGACAAACTTATTGGTCAGATCACCCCACAAAAGAACGCTCACAATCATGCTGAAGCCAATAAGGACCCCTCCCATGGTCGGTGTCCCCTGTTTGGACTGATGTTCAGGACCGTCGTCCTGAACGTACTGGCCGCATTTTATTTTCTGCAGCCATTTGATGAACCTGGGGCCAAGCCACAGGCTGATGACCAGGGCTGTAAGCAAAGCGTAAATGCTCCTGAAGGTGATATACCTGAATACATTGAATACGCTTATGTCTTCGCTCAGCGGATACAACAGATGATAAAGCATTCAGTCCTCGCTTTACAGCCGTGCCCGGCCTGGTCTCCAGTGGACATCCAGAATCAGCATGGTTTTATTATTCAAGAACACCTCCAGCCCATTCCTTGAAGCAGGAAACATATTCTTCCATTCCAGCACTCCTGGACCCTTTGAAAAGCAGGACCCCTTCTCTGGGACGGATCTGATCCAGAGCAGCTTTAAACCCAGAACAGTCAGCTATGGAATAGAATCTGTTCATCAGCTCCTGGCCCAGCCCATCAAAGACATTCCGGGTATTTCGACCATGAAAAAAAACCCCCTGACAGCCCAGCTGGGTTATTTCCCTGCCCAGCTCCAGGTGAGCATTGGCTTCGGATTCTCCCAGTTCAGCCATGTCTCCCAGGATCAGGAACAAAGGTCTGGTTCCAGCCAGACCTTTGGCTGAAGCCATGGCTTTGCTCATGGACAGGGGATTTGCATTATAGGTGTCATCAATAATGGTCCATTTCCCCAGGTCCTCGATGGAAAACCTCTGTTCCGGAGGCTTGAACTGGTTTATGGCTCTGATGATAAGTTCTGGTTCAATCCCCAGGTGCCTGGCCAGGGCCCAGGTTGCGGAAATATTCTCGCAGTAGTGAGCCCCCCTCAGTTGGGTTTGGATCTCAAAGACCTGGCCGTATTCCTGCACTTGGAACCTGTTGCCGCCAAGATAATTTGTCTTGTAATCAGCTTGAGCCTGCCGGCATGAAAACCACACCGGGCTGATATCCGGTCTGGAAGCAATCTCCTTTTCCAGAAGAGGATAGTCCCTGCTGGCCAGGACAGGACCTGCTCCCTGCAGATGGTCCAGAATTCTGCTTTTGGCCATGGCCACCCCTGCAATCGACCCCAGGCCTTCCAGATGGCAAGGCCCGATATTGATGATCACAGCCAGGTCCGGGACGCAGATTTCTCCAAGCTCATCCATGTCGGTCTGATTATTTATCCCGAGCTCCAGGACCCAGCAGTCTTCTTCTCCGCTGAACTTGAGGATCGACAGGGGCAGACCGACCTGGTTGTTCCAGTTCAGGTGATTTTTCCCGACCCTGAACCTGGTCCCCAGAACAAAGGAGATCATCTCCTTGGTTGTGGTCTTGCCCACTGAACCGGTGATCGCCATGACCATCTTCCCTTTTTTCAGCCTCCAGTACCTGGCCATACGGCCAAGGGCCTTGAGGGTGTCATCCACCAGCAGGACCGGGACCTGCAGGTCAGGCATGGGATTGTGGGAAACTACGGCCAGAGCCCCTTTCTTGGCTGCCTGTTCTGCAAAGTTATGCCCGTCCATTCGTTTTCCGCACAAGCATAAAAAGAGATCCCCGGGGCGAACCAGTCTGCTGTCGGTCCTTATATCCGTAACAATGGCTTTTTCTGCGCCATTCAGATCTCCAACGCTCTTTAGAGCGGAGGCTACTTCTTCCAGGGTCATGTTCATTAATCCGCACACCTCAAACTACAGCTGGCAATTGAAAGTACTCTTGCCATCAACTGCCTGAAGCAGCTGCTGACTCTCTTTTTTCCAGGGCCTCAACTATCTTCTGAACATCACTGAAGGAATGTTTGATCCCCTTAACCTCCTGATATGTCTCATGCCCTTTTCCAGCTACCACCAGTACGTCGCCGGGGTCCATGAATTCAACAGCCTGGGTTATGGCCAGGCTCCGGTCCGGCTCCACAAAAACATCTCTGAAACCATTCAGACCAGGTCTGACATCTTCGATTATATCCAACGGCTCTTCATCTCTGGGGTTATCTGAGGTCAAAAAAACCACGTCAGCGTGGCTGGCTACAGCCCTGGCCATGGCCGGCCTTTTGCTTTTATCTCTGTTTCCGCCGCATCCGAACAATACCAGAAGCCTGTCCGGGTTGAGGGCCTTTAAGGAACTGCAGACGTTTTCCAGGGCATCCGGGGTATGAGCATAATCCACATATACATCAAGACCCAGCTTGTTCTGAATCTTTTCCAGCCGGCCGGGTATTTGACCTGAATTTTCCAGGCAGGACATCTGTCCAGGCTCAAGTCCCAGAGCCAGGGCCGCACCCTGAGCAGCCAGCAGGTTGAAAGCGTTGTGTCTTCCGGACAGGGGGGACCTGATGCTCCACTCTTCCCTGCCCAGACTGCACTCAAGAGTCAGACCGGTCCGATCATTTTGCAACAGCCTGCCTTGAAGATCAGTGCCCGGCTGAGCCTTCAGGCCGAACCCCATGGAGCTGGGGAGACTTTTGATCAGCCTTGCTCCATATTCGTCATCTGCATTGATTATCGCCTTGAAATCCCTGGCTCCTGCAGCACTAAAAAGTCTTGATTTCGCCCTGAAGTACTCTTCCATGTCCTGATGATAATCCAGGTGATCCTGAGACAGGTTGGTGAACACCCCTGCATGAAAATCAATTCCAGCTATCCTGTTCTGGTCCAGGGCGTGAGATGAAACCTCCATGATCACCACCTGGATCCCGTCTTGGACCATTCTGGACAGAACCTCATGGATGGTCAGGCAGTCCGGGGTGGTCATGCCAGACTCCAGGACCATTCCAGCCCAGCGGTGGCTGATGGTTCCCATGACCCCGGTCTTATAACCGTTGCTGGCAAAAATATGTTCCAGCAGATAGGAAGTTGTTGTTTTACCATTAGTCCCGGTTATTCCGATGATCTTCAGATCTGACCGGTCAGTCTTATAGTGGGCCCTGGCAAGATCACCCAGTGCCTGGTCCGGACTGGGGTGGCCCAGCACCTGCTCATGCTTGAATCTGGCTGCCTGTTCATGGCTGGTTATGACCCAGGATGCACCCTTTTTAAGGGCATCAGGAATAAACCGGGCACCATCCACCTTTGTCCCTGGCAGGGCCACAAAAATCTCACCCTGTTCCACAAGGTCTGAATGGATCCTGATGCGGCTGCCCTGGGCAGCCCGGTCTATGACTTGTTCAAAACTCATGATCCTGCCTGTTCTTTATTACGACTCACAAAGCCTCAACACCATCTTCCTGTCCATCTGGTCCCAGGGCTCTCCAGGCAATGGGCTCTGATCTTCAACCCTTACACCGGCTCCTTCCAGCACAGGAACCACACCTGCGCTCAAAAGATTTTCCACAGCCTCCCTTAATGAGACCCCGCGCAGGTCCGGAACTTCTCCGTCGGATCCCATCAAATCCCGACGCTGGCTCACGCTGAACCTGGAATTTTCCCTGGTCCTGACCTCCTGATCAGCCACTTCCCGGCCCGGTGGCAGGTTTCTCAACCTGAGCCCCTGATCCGAAGAAATGATCCCGGTTCCTATCTCGGAAAAAACCGGCGCAGCAACGACGCCGCCATAATGGGTGGGAGAAGGCTCGTCAATAACCACCATGATCATATACTCAGGCTCCAGGGCCGGAATAAAGCCCACAAATGAAGCCACATACTTGTCTCCGTATCCGCCTTTGGCTGATGCCTTCTGGGCAGTGCCGGTCTTTCCTCCGGCTTCCACTCCGGACACCCTGGCCCGGGTTCCGGTACCTCCCATTTCCACTGAATCCCTGAGCATGGACAGGACCTGTCTGCTGACTTCCCTGGAAAAGACCCTGGGCCTGTCAGGCTCTTGAACCCTGTCTTCCATGATCAGATTCAGTTCTGTAAACCGGCCTTCATTGGCAAGGACCAAATATGCCCTGGCCAGCTGAAGCGGGGTTGCAGCCATGCCCTGACCAAATGATATTGTTGCCAGGTCCATCCTGCTCCAGCTGGGATAGGGCCTCAGTATGCCCCTTCCCTGTCCGGGCAGGGGCAGGTTGGTACCTGAATTAAAGCCAAGTTCCTGTAGATAGTTGAAGTACGGCCCCGGCCCCAGATCTAGCCCTATTTTGGCTGAACAGATATTGCTCGAATACCTGAGGACCCGGTTTACAGTCAGCCATCCGTGTTCTCTGACATCCCTTATTTCGTTCCTGCCTATTCTCCACCTGCCGTTTTCACAAAAATAAAGGGAGTCGCTTTTAGCCACCCCCTCTTCCATAGCTGCAGCTACAAGAAAGGGTTTCAAGGTGGAACCAGGCTCAATAAGATCCACTGCTGCCCGGTTCCTCCAGATACCAGCATTGGATCTCTGAAAATTGTTGGGATTGAAAAAGGGATATCCGGCCCAGGCCAGAATGTCCCCGGTAGGCACATGGACTACTAAAGAGATACCGTACCTTCCGCCAAACCGCTCAACAGCCTCAGACAGGGCCTTTTCAGCTGTAAACTGAATTTCTGAATCAATGGTCAGGACTACATCCTGTCCATCGATTTTTGCTGTAGGATCCTGGGCCAGCAGGGATATGGCATGACCTGAAGCATCCTTCTGGGTCACGATGACCATTTCCGCACCTGTGAGTCTGTCATTCAGGGATCTTTCCAGACCTTCCAGACCCTGGTTGTCCATCCCGACAAAGCCAAGAACCTGCCCCAGCATATGTCCTCTGGGGTATACCCTGGAGTGTTCATCAATGATGAATACGCCGGGAATGTTTTGCCCTGCAACATCAAAAGCCTGGCGGTCACTGACTTTTCTGCGGATCCAGACAAATCCGGCCTGCCTGTCCAGCATGGCCCGGATCTGAGCTGCTTCTCCGCCCAGAGCACCAGCCAGGCTTATGGCTGCCTTGTCCGGGTCCTGGACAAGAAACGGGTTGGCGTAAATCGACTTGCTCCGTACGCTCTGGGCCAGGACATTCCCGTTTCTGTCAAATATCTCCCCACGTTTGCCAGTAATTTTTTCCCGGCTGAAATACTGCCGGTCAGCCATGCCGGCCAGTTCATCACCCTGGATGACCTGCACAAAAAAAGCCCTGCTCCAGAGTCCGGTCCAGGCGAGAACAACCAGACAAAAGACCAGGACAATCTTAAGTCTGCTCCTGTCTTTTGGTTTATTGTTCACAACCCTTTTTACCATACTTAGTTCCTGATCTTCCTGATCTGACTGTCCCGGGGCGGCTTTAATCCTTTTTCCTGTCCCAGCCCTTTGAGCCTGTAGGGGGAAAGGAGATTATTCTTTTCAATGGTCAGCTTGGTCCTTAATTCCTGATTCTCCCTGTATTCACTTTGAAGCCGCTGCATTCGATAGGCCAGGTCAACCCTTTCAACATTGACCCAGACCTTGGCCAGGCCGACCATAAAAGTCAGGGTCAGAACAGCAGCCAGCCAACCCCATGCCCTGGATTTTTCCTTAAAGCTCATAATAACCTTTTTTCCAGCAAAGCCGACCCTGAGTAAAAAAGATTACTCCCGGATCAGGAATCCGGATCAGAAAACCTTTCCGCTGCCCTTAACTTGGCACTCCGGCTTCTGGGATTTTCCCTGACTTCCTGCTCCCGGGCCACAAGGGGTTTCTTGGTCAGAATGGTCAGCCTCTTTTCATGGTTGCATCTACAGACCGGATACATCGGCGGACACAGGCAGCCCTGGGCCTCCTTTTTAAAGAAGTGCTTAACAACCCTGTCCTCCAGTGAATGAAATGAAATTATCACCAGCCTGGCTCCAGGATTGAGGTAAATCAGAATTTTCCTCAGAAATTCTTCAAGATTGTCCAGCTCCCTGTTCACTGCGATCCGCAGGGCCTGAAAAGTTCTGGTGGCCGGATGATTTCTGGCCATGGCCCTTCTTTTGGCCGGGTACGCAGCCTCGACTATGGAGGCCAGTTCCAGGGTGGTCTGGATCTTTTTCTTGTCCCTGGCCTGGATGATTGCCCGGGCTATCCTTCCGGCCAGAGGCTCTTCTCCGAACTGAGCAATAATCTTTTTCAGATCATATAGTGAAACCCTTTCCAGCAGGACTGAGGCCGGAGCCAGCCCGGCTGCCCTGCCCATGCGCATGTCCAGGGGTCCGTCGCTGATGAAGCTGAACCCCTTTTCAGGACTGTCCAGCTGCAAAGAAGACACTCCAAGATCCAGAACTGCCCCGTCCAGGCCCGGCCACCCAAGATCAAGAAGATGCGAATCAAAATTCTGATAAGCATCATGAAAAAATAAAACCCGGTCACCAAACTCGGCCAGTCTTTGCCTGGACAAATCCAGGGCATCCTGGTCCAGGTCAATACCCATAACCCGGCACTCTCCCTGGCAGGCCTCAAGAATCTTCAGGGTATGACCTCCAAGACCCAGGGTTCCGTCAAGATATCTCCCCCCTTTAACCGGCTTGAGATACTCAAGGACTTCGCCGGACATGACGGATTGATGCAGCATCCCGCTAAAACCTCAGCTCAAAGCCGTTATCAGCCAGGGAATCCATTATGCCGTCAAAGTCCTGCTCCATTTTCCGCCGCTGGGCTTCAAACCTGGACATATCCCAGATCTCGAACTTTCTTCCCACTCCGGCCAGCACTACTTCCTTGGTAATACCGGCATAGGTCCGCAGGTACGGTGGGACAAGAATTCTTCCCTGCTTGTCCAGGCAGACCTGAGTGGCTCCTGATATGAAAAACCTGTGAAAATCCCTAAACTTCCGGTTGGCCATATTCAGCTGGTTAAAACTCTGTTCAATCTCTTCCCAGTCAGCCAGGGGATAGGCAGCAACACAATCATCAAAATTGGTGAGCATTATCTTGCCTTCAGGAGATTTCTCCGTGATAATATCCCTGAATTCCGGGGGCAGCATCAGTCTGCCCTTGGGATCTATGCTTCTTTGACTGTGACTTCTGAACATTTTCTTGCCATCCACTATTTACCACTTTTTACCACCCGATTTCACATTAGGCAAGAAAAAGTCAAGGGTAAATATTGTCAAGAGGCATCCCCGGGGGTTGCCATCAGCAACATTTAAGCATAACCATTTGTTATAAATAAACTTCATGCCAAAATATTTTTTCTTATTTTTTTGTCTTTTTTACTGTTTTTTTGCAAAAAACATTGATTTTTTAATTGATACAAGCAATTATATAATTGTCTCGAGAAGTTAAGGGGCCTTTTTGATTTCATGCCCTCTGTCTCAGAAATCTGAAAACCCTTCTAAGGACTGACATGCATACCAAGATAATAGCCACCATAGGCCCGGCCTGCAGTGAGCAGAAAATGATCCTGAAACTCGTCCGGGCCGGAGTCCGGATATTCAGGCTGAACTTTTCCCACGGCACTGCCAGAGACTTTTTGGATATAATCAGCATGATCCGGAAAGTGGAAAAGGAGGCCAAGACAAGCCTGACCATTCTCCAGGATCTTTCCGGACCCAAGATCAGAACCGGAGACCTGAAAATCTCTCCTTTGTCGGTCAACGCAGGAGATGAACTCTTCATGGGTCCTTCGGAATTCATGGATGACCATCCCCTGTACATCCCCTTCAATCATGACCGGATCATGTCTGACCTTAAAACCGGGGATGTGGTAAGGGTCAGTGACGGCGGGCTGAAATTTCAGGTTGCTTCCAGGGGCAGCGGGAAAGTCCGGCTCACAGCCCTGAACACAGGGATCATAACCTCCCGCAAAGGCGTTTCCTTTCCAGGAATACACACCTCCATCTCGGCACTGACCGATAAAGACAGGAAAGACTTGAAGGACGGTCTGGAGATGGGCATAGACGCTGTTGCTCTGTCTTTTGTTCAGGGTCCTGAAGATATTGCCGAGGCCAAGGATATCATTGAGGAATCAGGAAGCTGGATTCCGGTTGTGGCTAAGCTAGAGCGGGAAATCGCCCTTAAAAGACTGGAGGAGATCATAGACATTTCCGATGCCATAATGGTGGCCAGGGGCGACCTGGGCCTGGAATGTCCCCTTCCTTCTCTGCCCACCCTTCAGAAAAGAATAATCTCTGCCTGCAATGAGGCTGCCAAACCAGTCATAGTAGCCACCCAGATGCTGCTGTCCATGGTCAGCAATCCCATGCCCACCAGGGCTGAGACCACTGATGTGGCCAACGCTGTACTGGACGGGGCTGACTGTCTCATGCTTTCAGAAGAAACCGCCATAGGCCAGTACCCGGTGGAATGCGTCGGATATATGGCTGAAATTGCAGAACAGGCCGAAGACTTGTTTTTTGAAAAAGGTATCAGCCCGGTTGAGCCGAAGAAAAAAGGAGGAGAGAGCTTTCTTGCTTTTGCAGCCTGCCTGATGGCCCAGAAGGTCGATGCCAAGGCCCTTGTGGCCCATACTGACTCGGGCTTTACAGCCAGACTCATCAGCTCCTGCAGACCCCGTCAGCCCATCTACGGACTCAGCCCCCAAAGCAATATGCAGAAATACATGAATTTCTCATGGGGGGTCATATCAGTGGACATTCCAGAACAGCCCCGTGACCACCTTCAGCGCACTGAGATGTTTGCTGAACACTCTGATTTTTTTCTTCCAGGGGACAAGTTGGTCATTACAGCCGGACATCCCAAATCAGGACAGGAAAGATCCCTTACTAACCTGTTAAAAATTTACAGAAAATAGCCATGACTCAAAAAAGTATTGATCCGGAAAATTTGAATGAAGAATTTTACCAGGTATCCTCGGAGATCCTGGCCAGTTTTCCCAAATTCAGGCTGCCTCTGAACCTTTACCAGTTCAAAGAGGACATCGCCCAGCTGATCCCTTACTACTTTGCCGACACCAGACTGAATCAGGACATGCAAAAAGAAATAGCCCGGCTGAGTAGAGAGGGACAGCTCTTTGTAGCCAGGTCAGATCACAAGATTTATGCAAAACATATCAGTAAGCAGCTTGACCTGGTCCTGGTGGACAAAAAGCTGACCACCGGTGAAATTGTCTACATTTTCAGGCACGCCCTGACCGAGAGGATAAAGGAGTTTTACGAACAGCCGGTCAAACCGGCCCTGGAAAAACTGAACTCAGATATCCTGGTCCTGACCGAATACCTCTGGCAGGACAATCACCGCATTAATTCCCTTTTAGGGCTTCTCCATGAAGAATACTCCATGGTCAATCTTTCCTACAATTCAGGAATCCTGGGACTGGCCATTTTTATCGACGCTCAGAGCGGGGGACTGAAACGGAAAACCCTTGACCAGCTCGGTCTGGGTCTTTTCACCCACGTCCTGGGCCTGACCAGGGTTCCGGCTTTTATCCTGGAAAAAAAGACCAATCTTTCCAGGGATGAACAAAGTAAGCTCACCAATTATCCCATGGCTGGGGCCGGAATAATGCGCAAGCTGGATGTGCTTGAGGAAACCGTTTTAAACTGCCATCTGGATCATAAGGAACTCATGAACGGTTCAGGTATCCCCAGGGGACTGAAAGGCACTGAAATAAGCCTGGCTGGAAAAATAACCTCCACTGTTCATGCCTATTCCGAGCTGACCCTGCTTCGCAACAGTCAGGCCATTCCTGGGGAAAAGGCCCTGGAATACCTGATTCAATCCAGCACCAAATATGATCCCAAAATGACCAGGAGGCTGAACAAGATAATTTTAAATCTGCTGGTCAAACAAAAAATGAAAAAAAGCACTCCCCAGGCAAACCATGCTCCTGGAACCGCATAACTGATGGAATGTTCAGCTTGTCCTGCCCGGATTATAAGCCGGATGAACTTCCCTGTAAAAGGCCCTTGAAGAATCCTTTTCCGCTACCATGACCCACTCCAGCCTGACCTCCCGGGTGGTCAGAAGTCCTTTCAAATCCTGGTAAATGAACCTGGCTATGTTTTCAGACGACGGATTGACTTCTTTGAAATATTCCAGTTCATTCAGATGCCTGTGGTCCAGTTTATCCAGCACCTGGGCCAGCTTTTCTTTCAGTTCCTTGAAATCCATGAGCATTCCTGTTTCCGGGTCAGTGTTTGCCCCGCTGATCTCCACCTCCACCTGGAAGTTATGGCCATGCAGGTTCTCACATCTCCCCTGATAGTTTCTCAACTGGTGAGATGAGCTGAAATCCGAGCTGACCCGTAGACTGTAAACCGTTCTTTCCATGAATACACCCTGTTATGCCTTGAAACACTTGAGTCAGTAACTATCCTGACCCAAGTGTTCTGTTTTTTAGACCATGCTACCTTCTGATGCCCATTCGCCATTAGCCTGTCTGCCTGAACCCTGCTCCGGAAAGATCCTGCCAGAACTGCTGGCAGGGAGTGATCCTGAACCTGGGACCAAGCTGAAGTCTGCACTGGATTTCTTTATTTATCATCAGGTTCATCTGCACAGGCACCTTGCCCGGGTGTTTATCCAGCACCCCCTGCAGAGACTGCAGAGCCTCCAGCTCCTGGCAGTCCCCATCCACAAACAGATCGACCATCACCGGTTCTGAACCTGAGGCAATCACTTCCTGAAGAGGACATACTTCCAGGGCGGTAAATTTCACCTTTTTCGGTGTTTCACCATCATCATTGCTCTCAGCCTGCATCCCTCCCTGGTAATTGCTGATCCTGGCCTTGACCACCAGGGGTTCATCACTGTCAACCATGGTCCTGCACTTGGCGTAAACATCACCAAAAAAAGTGACCTCTGCTGATCCGGTCAAATCCTCGATCTGGCAAAATGCCATTCTGTCGCCTTTTTTGCTGGTGATCTCCTTTTTTCCCACTATCACCACTGGCAGTTCTATCTCTGTGCTGGGACTCAACTCGCAGCATTCCTGAATACTCTTCAGGTTCATCCGCTTGATGTCCTTTTTAAAGGGAAGCAAGGGGTGGCCGCTCAGGTAAAAACCCAGGGATTCCTTTTCCAGCTTGAGTTTTTCATCTTCAAGGTACTCAGGCAGTGTGTTTTCAGGACAATTAATACCCAATCCGGTTATGATCGAAGTATCTTTGCTCACCAGACTGAGCAGGGAGGGACGGCCCAGACTCTTCTGCTTTGCACTACGCTGGGACCTGGCCACCACCAGTTCCATACCCTCCAAAAGCCCCTTTCTTGAACAGCCAAGGCAGTCCATGGCCCCGCTCTTAATAAGCATTTCAACCACTCTTTTGGTCACTTTGCGCATGTTCACCCGGTCGCAGAAGTCCAGCAGATTTTTATAGGGACCGTTTTTGTCACGTTCTCTGGTTATGCTTTCAATGGCCCCCTTGCCAACATTCTTTATCCCGTTAAGGCCGAACCTGATCCTGTCCTGTTCCACGCTGAACTGGGACAAACTGGAGTTGATGCATGGCGGGAGGATCTCAATGTCCAGATCCCTGCAGGCATTGACATGAGCAATGACCTTGTCTGTATTGTTAACTTCCGAGGTGATCAAAGCAGCCATGAACTCATGGGGATAGTGGGCCTTAAGATAGGCTGTCTGGTAGGAGATGAGGGCATAAGCTGCGCTGTGGGATTTGTTGAAACCGTAACCGGCAAACTTTTCCATCAGGTCAAAGATGTATTCTGCACTATCCTGAGGAACGCCATTCTTCTTTGCTCCCTGTAGAAACTTGCTTCTCTGCTGGGCCATGACTGCGGCTTCTTTCTTACCCATGGCCCGGCGAAGCATATCTCCATCTCCCAGGGAGTATCCGGCCAGGACCTGGGCAATCTTCATGACCTGTTCCTGGTACAGGATAACTCCGTAAGTCTCCTTGAGGATGGGCTCCAGGTCCGGATGAGGATACTCCACCGGAACCCGGCCGTGTTTCCGCTTGATAAAGTCGCTGACCATCCCGCTCTCCAGGGGTCCGGGCCGGTAAAGGGCCAGCAGGGCTATGATATCCTCAAAACAGGTCGGCTTCAGATCAGTAAGCACATTACGCATGCCCGAGCTTTCCAGCTGGAATACCCCGTCGGTCAGACCCTGGCCCAGCAGGTCATAGGTCCGGGAGTCGTCCAGGGCAAGGGTGTTCATGTCCGGAACCGGCTTGTTGCTGATCTTGATGAGCCCCAGGGTATCACTGATCACCGTCAGGGTCTTGAGACCCAGAAAATCAAACTTGATCAGCCCGACCTTTTCCACCCGTTTCATGTCATACTGGGTGACAACCTCTCCCTTTTTCCCCTTATAGAGAGGGAGATATTCATCCATTGCCTTATCAGAAATAACAATCCCGGCAGCATGAGTTGAGGCGTGTCTGACCAGCCCTTCAAGCCTGCGGCCGATATCTATGAGTTTGGCGATGCGCTCATCCTCATCCATGGCCTTGGCCAGATCCGGTTCTCTCTCCAGGGCCTTGTCAATGGTCATCTTCAGTTCATCCGGAATGAGCTTGGCGATCTTGTCCACCTGGGCCAGACTGATCCCCATGGCCCGGCCCACATCCCTGATCACGGCCTTGGCCTTCATGGTCCCGAAAGTGGTTATCTGGGCTACGCTGTCCTGACCGTATTTTTCCGATACATACCGGATGACTTTTTCCCTCTGATCATAGCAGAAGTCCACGTCAATATCCGGCATGCTGGCCCGTTCAACATTGAGAAACCTTTCAAAGAGCAAAGTATACCTGATGGGATCAAGATCGGTTATCCCCAGGGCATAGGCAGCCAGGCTCCCGGCCGCTGATCCCCTGCCCGGTCCGACCGGGATATCCTGAGCCTTGGCCCAGTTGATAAAATCCTGAACAATCAGAAAATAACCCGGATAACCCTTGTCACAGATGATCCCGGTTTCCTCCTCCAGTCTCTGATAATAGACCTCCTTTTCAACCTCATAAGGAAGGCTCTTTATCCTCTGTTCAAGTCCTTCCCTGGCCAGGGTAATGAATTCCTCATCCAGGGTCCCGGCCCTGGAGGGTTCATACTTTGGAAAATGATGCCTGCCGATTTCAAGCTGGAGATCACACCTGCTGATGATTTCATGAACGCTTTCCAGGGCCGCAGGACAATGGCCGAACTCCTTTTCCATCTCTTCCAGAGACTTATAGTAAAGCTCACTGGTATCAAAGCGCATCCTGGAATCATCATCGATCCTGGAATTGGTCTGAATGCACAACAGGGTATCATGGGCCTCCACATCCTGGGCACTCAGGTAATGGCAGTCATTGGTCGCCACCAGGGGCAGCCTGGTCTTTGCAGACATCTCAATCAGCTTTTCATTGACCTCTTCCTGTTCCCTGATTCCATTGGCCTCCAGCTCAAGATAAAATCTGCCCGGAAAGATATCCGCATACTCCCTGGCACATATCTCTGCCTGCTCAAAACCCTTTCTGCGCATCACATGCTGCACTTCACCCTGCAGGCAGGCGGACAGGGCTATAAGCCCCTGGGAATGCTCCCTGAGAATCTGTTTGTCCACCCGGGGCTTGTAATAAAAACCCTGCAGCCAGCCCTTGGTCACTATCTTGACCAGGTTCTGGTAACCGCCATTGTCCATGGCCAAAAGGACCAGGTGGTACCTGAGCTGGTCGCGGTCTGTGTGCTTCCGGTGGGCCACATATACTTCACAGCCAATAATGGGCTTTATGCCGTATTTCTTTGCAGTCAGATAAAAGGTCAGGGCTCCGAACAGATTGCCGTGATCAGTAATGGCTGCTGCAGGCATGCCCAGGTCCACGGCCCTGGAGCAGAGGTCGTCAATCCTTATGGCTCCATCCAGCAGGCTGTATTCAGTATGGCAGTGCAGATGAGTGAAATTAGACATCATTCGCTCTCAACATAAAGATATCTTTTTATTTTTTGAGTGGGGGTCTTTTCAAAAGGTTC
The DNA here is from genome assembly GCF_000686525.1 of Desulfonatronovibrio hydrogenovorans DSM 9292. Lineage (NCBI taxonomy): Bacteria > Pseudomonadati > Thermodesulfobacteriota > Desulfovibrionia > Desulfovibrionales > Desulfonatronovibrionaceae > Desulfonatronovibrio > Desulfonatronovibrio hydrogenovorans. The sequence goes on along the minus strand of NZ_JMKT01000011.1, from coordinate 37,137 downwards.
TGTCTGCTCGATTATCCTGCTCAGCCTGGAAAAATCAGAGACCTGGGAGTTGACCTGGACCTTAAGGTCGTCCAAAAGCTTTTTAACCCTGGAAAGGACCTGGGATTCAGGGATGCTGCTCAAACCGAATTCTTCATCCAGCTTTTCATAATTAAGATGAACCCTGGCCACCAGTTTATTGTTCTGGGAATAAACCAGTGACTCCAGGATATGATCGAACTGGTTGATAACCGCCTCCACTTCCTCGGGGTAGATGTTTTCTCCGCTGGGCCCCAGAATCACATTCTTCAGCCTGCCCTTGATATACAGATATCCGTCCCTGTCCAGCTTACCCAGATCCCCGGTTTTCAGCCAGCCGTCATCAGCCATAACTTCCCTGGTGATTTCAGGAGCCTTGTAATACCCCTGCATGACATTGGGTCCTCTGACCAGAATTTCCCCTATTCCGGTTTCCGGATCAGGATTGTCGATTCTAAGTTCCAGCCCGTTCAGACCCGGCCCGGTGGAAGTGTATCTTGTTTCTGCTGGCCTGGACCCGGCCACCAGGGGGGCAGTCTCGGTCAGCCCATAACCGACTGAATACGGGACCCGGGCATCCCTCAGAAAACGTTCAGCCTCAGGAGCAAGGGCAGCTCCCCCGATGCACAGGGCCTTGATCTCTCCGCCAAAGGACTCCAGCAGCTTTTTTCCTGCCAGCTTATGCAGCTTTTTACGCACAGCTGAAAAACCGTAAAGCCCCCTCATCAACCTATTTTTATTCAGCTGAGGCAGGATCTTAGTCTTGAATATTTTTTCTATGACCAGGGGGACCATGAGCATGATGGTCGGCCTGACTTTGCCCATGGCCGGCAGAAGTATTCTGGGAGTCGGAGCTTCCTGGAGATAATACACAGAAGCCCCTACCAGGACCGGGGCCAGCAGGCCCAGGGAGCATTCATAGGTATGGGCCAGGGGCAGGATGGACAGAAAACGGTCCGATGAGTCAGCATCAACCAGCTTTCCTGCCATTTCAGCATCATAGACCAGGCTTTTGTGGGTCAGCATCACTCCTTTGGAATGGCCGGTGGTCCCGGAGGTATAAACTATAGTTGCCAGATCATCCGGTGCTACACTGCCCAGGCTGTCCCAGCCCGCATATTTGTAGGCGGCCTGCTTCAGCCTGTCAAAACCCTTACGCCCTGTGCTGAGGGCGTTCTTTATCCTTTTCTTGCCCCCTAAATCAGCTTCAGGATGGGTAAAATCATCCACAAAAAGGATATCTGACTCAAAAAGATCTGCATCTTCTATTTTATGGAAAAGGCCCTTGGACACAAAGACCATCCTGGCCTCTGAATGCTTTAAAATATGCACCACAGCACTGGAATGAAACTGGGTCAGAATAGGAACAGCAACAGCACCCATGCTGGTCACGGCCAGAAAGGCAAGCCCCCAGTGAGGACAATTCTCACTCAAGATGGCAATCCTGTCCCCTTTTTTTATGCCCGCTTCCTCCAGAATGGCACACAGCCCCATAACCCTGTCCTTGAGCTGGGCATAGGTGATTGGTTCATCATCAACATACCCCAGGGCCGGCCTTTCCGGGTAGTTGTCCACGGTTTTCTGGAATATTTCAGGGATGGTCTTTTGAATTTCCAAGGTCAACCTCTTGTTGTTAAACTGCTCTGAACTCCGGCAGCAGATTCAATTCTGCATCAGAAAAACATAGCCTGAGCCGGCTTTTTCCTCAAGACAAATATAGCCTGACCAATACCCTAAGGTCCGCATAATGCCGGACCCGGCACAGGATCCACAGTCAATGACCGTGCCTGGGACATCCCTGCATCAAAGCCCCATATCCCTGTTGATCAAGACAACAATTATCCTGGCCTTGGGAAAAGACTTCTCAGTAATGGTCCACACATTGCAGATCCGGTCCGGACTCTGACAGTCATGGCAGTAGGCTGTCTTGACACAGGGTGTTTTCTTGTTCAGACGCATGGCATTGGCTGGAGCCGAGATATCCTTGATCCGGTCCATGGCCTCATCCAGGTCAGCCACAACCTTGTTCCTCCCGCAAAGGACAAGGACATTTCTGGGGCCGAAGGTCAGGGCACCGACCCGGTTGCCGATCATATCCAGGTTGACCAGGAAGCCCTGCTCGGTCAGGGCATTGGTCCCGGTGATGAACAGGTCGCAAAGCAGGGCCTGTCTTCTTCGTTCCCAGGAGGCTTCAGGACTGATGCTCTTGTCGTAAGTATCCAGTATTTCCATATCACTCCTGTCCTTCAAGGCATCATAAAGTCCTGTTTCCTTAAAGGTTGCCGAACCTCCCCAGGACACCGACCCAGGCTTGAGCCTGGCTACAACCTCAGTCAGGACCAGCTTTCTGGCTTCATCCGGATCTTCGGCCACAAAACAGCTGAAGTTGTTTTCTTCAAGACTCTCTTTGACCTGATCAAGCCTTATTCTCCAGAACTTGTCCAGCTCGTTTCCCATGCTTCCCTCCTTTAATATAAACGGCTCGTCAACATACCCTGTGGAATCTAAAAATTCATAAGCCCTGAAGATGGTCTTTTCTGGTCCTGAACAAAAAAACAGGCTGTTTCAGGGCGCCTTATAAAACCGTCCCCAAGGTGCTGCCTGATATTGACCATTTGAGCAGTAATCAGTCAAGCCAGGCTGGCCATATCAAGCTCAAAAAGGGCAAAAAGCAGCCTGAATCAGGAAAACTTGATTATTTTCTGGATTTATTATAGTTAATGGTTGGAATATGACCAGGATGACAGGCAATAATGCTTGCTCCAAAGACAAAACAGGATAAAAATGCCCAAAATAAGTGACAAACACCGTAAAATAGCCCAAAGAATCGCCAAAATTCTGGCAAGAAACCCAAAAAACAGGTTCAGCCACACCCCAAGGTCTGTTGCCAGCCCAGGACCTGAACTCCATTTATCCTCAAAGCAGTGGTCGGACTGGAAATCAGGATGGACCGACTGGAAATGGCATATCAGACATTCCATCCGGGACATTAACAGCTTTGAACGGCTTCTGGGAGTGAAATTTTCCGAAACCACCAGAAAGGCCTTTGCCAGGACAACGGAAAAATTTCCCATGGCTGTTACACCATACTACCTGTCTCTTATCGAACCGGATGATTATGAAAACGATCCTGTTTTCCGCCAGTCTTTTCCATCCCCCCAGGAGCTGATCATTGAGCGATCAGACATGTCTGATCCGCTGCATGAGGAAGAAGACAGCCCCACCCCGGGCATCACCCATCGCTATCCCGACCGGGTCCTGTTCCATATCAGCAATATCTGCTCCATGTACTGCAGGCACTGCACCAGAAAGCGAAAGGTGGGGGACCAGGACACCATGCCGGGGAAAAAAGAAATGCTTAAAGGAATACAATACATACGAAATACCCCCCAGGTCAGAGATGTGCTTCTTTCTGGAGGTGATCCACTGATGCTTTCTGATGAACGCCTGGACTGGATCCTTGGAGAACTGGGAAAAATAAATCATGTTGAAGTAGTCCGGATCGGCTCAAGGATGCCGGTGGTCCTGCCCTACCGGATCACCCAGGACCTGGTGGATATGTTTAAAAAACATCATCCCCTGTGGTTCAACACTCATTTCAACCACCCTAGGGAAATCACCGCCACTTCCAGGGCAGCCCTGACCCGGCTGGCCGATGCCGGCATTCCCCTGGGCAACCAGACCGTTCTTCTGGCCGGGGTGAACGACTGTCAGCGTCTGATCAGGACCCTGAATCAGAAACTGGTCAAAAACCGGGTCCGGCCTTACTATATATACCAGTGCGACCTTTCCGAAGGCCTGACCCATTTCCGCACTCCAGTGGGCAAGGGAATTGAAATCGTTGAAAGCCTGCGGGGGCATACCAGCGGCTTTGCCGTGCCCACCTATGTAATTGATTCTCCGGGAGGAGGAGGCAAAATCCCCATTATGCCCAATTATATTGTTTCCTGGGGGGCCAATAAAGTGATCCTGCGCAACTTTGAAGGGGTCATTACCACCTATTCAGAACCTGAAAGTTATCAGGCCACGTTCTGTGACCGAAACTGCAAGTCCTGCAACCTTAAGCTTAAAGAGGATGATGCTGTGGAGCAGTGCGTGGGCATTGAAAAGCTTCTTTCAGACAGTGACACAACCTGCAGCCTGACCCCCATGGACAATGTCCGGATGGAGAGAAGAAACAATGTGGCCTGATAAGATGGTCCGGCTCGGCAAATCCCTGGTTCAGCACGGGCCGTTGAGCAACCGGGCCTACCTCATGGACCTTGATCCGGCTGATTGTCCCGAAATAGCGCCCCGGCTTAAAAACCTGGCCGTTCAAAAGGGTTATACCAAGATATTTGCCAAGGTCCCCGACAGTCTGGCCAAACCTTTTGCTGAAGCCGGATATCAGACCGAAGCCTTTATACCTGGATTTTACCGGAGACAGGACGGGGCCAGATTCATGGGAATGTATCTGGAGGAAAAGCGCAGCAGCTGCCGGAACAAAGAACTTGCCCAGAAAGTTCTAAGGACATCAAATAAAAAAAGGGGCTCATCCGGGTCCAGTCTTGCCCCGGGCTACCGGATCAGGGCCATGACTCCTGAGAATATCCCGGCTATGGCTGAACTCTATTCCCTGGTGTTCAACTCCTATCCCTTCCCTATTTTCCAGCCCGATTACCTGGAAAAGACCATGCAGGACAATGTCTCCTATTTCGGGGTCTTATGCGGCGAAAACCTGGCTGGACTGGCTTCAGCTGAAAAAGATATGTCCAGCCTGGCTGCAGAGATGACTGACTTCGCCACCCTGCCCGGGCACAGGGGCAGGAATCTGGCTGGAGCACTCCTGGAAGCCATGGGTACTCACATGACCAAGGCCGGCATAAAAACCCTGTACACCATTGCCAGGTCAGGGTCATTCGGTATGAATATCACCTTTGCCAGAGCCGGATTTCAGTATGCCGGGACCCTGACCAACAACACCCATATAGCAGGCAGTATTGAAAGCATGAATGTCTGGCACAGGACCTGCTGAAAAACATCCTATTTGTCCAGGACAGCCCTGACCCGGCCCAGAAAATCACTGATCCGGTAAGGTTTGGCCACAAAATCAGCTGCCCCGTTGGCCAGGCTTTGATCAAGGCTGTAGGTGTAGCCGCTGGAGATGATCACCTTGACCCCGGGATCAATCTTTTTCAGTTCATGCAGGCAGGAATACCCGCCCATGCCCGGCATGTTCAGATCAAGAATCACCAGGTCAATATCTTTTCCCCGGCCCTGAAAGACTTCCAGGGCCTGTTCACCATTCACAGCCGAAGTAATCCTGTACCCCGAGCCTTCCAGGACCTCTCTGGTCAGCTTTCTGATTTCAGCTTCGTCATCCACCACCAGAATGTGCTCGGTTCCGCCAGAGGGTGCCGGCTCCTCCACACTGGCCTCGGTTTCTGGTCCGGAGGAATTAATGGCCGGAAGAAATATCTTGAATTCAGTACCTTTTCCAGGCCTGCTCCGACAGAATATGTTGCCACCATGATTCTTGACAATGCCGTATACTGAAGCCAGACCCAGCCCGGTTCCCTTGCCTACTTCCTTGGTGGTGAAAAAAGGTTCAAAAACCTTATTCCGTGTCTCCCTGTCCATGCCGCACCCTGAGTCGGCAACCAACAGCAGAACATATTCCCCTGGAGTCACTTCCGGGTGGACCCGGCAAAAGGCCTCGTCCAGGACTGTATTCCGGGTCCTGACTTCAACCTTCCCCCCTCTGGGCATGGCATCCACGGAATTATTGACCAGGTTTAAAATGATCTGCTCAATCTGGACCGGATCTGCACTGATGGTTCGGGGAAATTCTTCCAGATCAAGCTCCATGGAAACCATTTTCGGGATGGTACTCCTGAGAAGCCTTTCCGACTCAAGCACAACCTGGTTCAGGTTGACAGGCTGATGCCGGGATTCCATTTTCCGGCTAAAGGCCAGAAGTTGATTGACCAGACCGGCAGCCCGTTCACCTGACCTGTTGATCTGCTCCAGGGCATTAAAATCAGGATCCTGGGCATTCTTTCTGGATATAAGAAGCTGGGAATAGCCCACTATTGCCTGAAGTATATTATTGAAATCATGAGCTATCCCCCCTGCCAGAGTTCCCACTGCCTCCATCTTATGGGCCTGGACCAGCTGGTTTTCAAGATCTTTGCGATCACTTATATCGGTGTGGGTCCCGATGACCCTCACTGGTTCTCCATCAGGAGAACGCTCCATAACCTTTCCTCTGTCCAGGATCCATTTGTATGACCCGTCTCTGCACCTCAGCCTGAATTCGCATTTATACACAGGGGTTTCCCCCTTGAGGTGCCTGTTCAGTTCATTCACAGCCATCTGGACATCATCAGGATGCAGCCGGGATTCCCAGTCGTGGTAAGTGTCGCCGACCTCATCATCCCTATACCCCAGAGTGGTCTTCCACTGACGGGAATAAAAGATCCTGTTTGTCTGGACATTCCAGTCCCACACTCCGTCTCCTGGTCCCTCCAGAGCAAAATGCCACCTGGCTTCACTCTCCTTGAGGGACTCAATCAGCCTGTCCCGTTCCATGATTATTCTGGACAGCCTGATGTTTCTTTCGCTCAGCTCGGCGATCATCAATCCCAGCCGGGCATAAAAGGACATGATGGTGTTGACCGTCTTCCGGTCCAGCCTGGGGACCCTGTCCAGGGCGGCCAGGTACTGTTGCTCATCAAATCCGAACCGGTGGGCCCTGGCTCTGAACCACTCCCGGTCAACCTTTTCATCTTCAAAAAAACACTGGCCTGAATAAAGGGTCCCCAAATGCTTCCCTCCGACAATTATGGGGGTGGACATGTCCCATAATCCATTGCCGCACCTGTATAGCCTGAACTGGCCGGGAGCCGGGTTTTCTTTCTGGCATAAATCGCTTTCCTTGCAATTATTCAGGGTTTCAGGATGCACTCGGTGAAACTTGGAACAGATGTCCTGCCAGCCGGTGGAAACCAGAACATTGCCCTTCAAGTCCAGAATGGCCATCCCGATCCGGACCAGTCCATACAGATTGTCCACCAGGGCCTGGAGATCCTGATGGTCGATTATGTCGGTCAGTTCCAGACCCGAAATATCGCCCTCAGGTTCAAGAATGGTCTTCAGCTTTTTCCGAACCTTGGACTCGCTCTCCTGCAGAAAACACTGGATGTTTTTCTTTTCAGTTGTATCCGTAATAAATCCTTCATAGTGCAGGATTCTACCTTCATCATCCCGGACAGCCCGGATATTTTCCGAAATCCAGATCACTGTCCCGTCCTTCTTGAGTTGACGGCTTTCAAAGTCAAGAACTTCCCCGTGTTTCTCCAAAAGATCCAGAAGCCGGTCCCTGGTCCCGGGATCAGCAAATATCTGCCGGGCTATGTCCGTAACCGAATCCATCATCTCCTGGGGGGATTCATAGCCGTGAATCCTGGCTGTAGTCTGATTCATCCAGAGGTAGCGACCATCAGGAGTGCTCTGGAAAATCCCCACCGGGGCTCTTTTAAGGAGGGTGTCCATTTCTCCTGGACTGAGCGGCTTGGAAGAAGTCATCTTTGATATCCTGAAACCAGCATCATAACTGGAGACACAAGAATTGTTGATTAGAAATAAACCCTAATTTTCTTTCCAGGGAAAATCAAGAACAACCCGCTGACAAGTCCCTCTGGACCTAAACTGCCGGTTTGGTAATGATCCATCTTCAATTAACTGTCTGCATAAATCTTTATTGAGGCCTGAGACTAAAGCTGGTATTCTTTATAAATGCTGACCTTTATTCATGCTGCTGACTTTCACCTGGACAGCCCGCTGCGCGGTCTGGACCGTTACGAAGGAGCCCCGGCCCGGGAAATCAGGCAGGCCGGCCGACGGGCTCTGGCCAATCTTGTTGAGTACATTCTGGACAACCAGATTCCCCTGCTGCTCATTGCCGGTGATCTTTATGATGCTGACTGTCCTGATTTCCAGACCCTTCTCCACTTTTCCATGCAGATGGACAGACTCAAGCATGCCGGAACCAGGGTCGCCCTTATCCACGGCAACCACGACGCAGGCAATTCCATGACCAGATCCCTGAGGCTGCCGGACAACGTCAGGACTTTCTCCTGGTCCCGGGCCGAGACCTGGATCATCAAGGACCTGGGAACTGCAGTCCATGGGCAGAGCTTCAGATCCCAGGAGGTCCTGGACAACCTTGTGCCTGACTTTCCCGGACCTGTGCCCGGCCTTTTCAACATAGGGCTGCTGCACACCTCCCTGTCCGGCCGTCCCGGCCACAGCGGTTACGCGCCATGCGACCTGGACCATCTCCTGGCCAAAAACTATGATTACTGGGCCCTGGGTCATATCCATCGCCCTGAAACAGTTCACAGCCACCCGCCGGTGATCTTTTCCGGATGCATTCAGGGCCGGCACATCAGAGAGCCCGGACCCAAGGGCTGCGTCCGGGTGGATGTGGACAATTCCGGTTCAGTCCGGACTGAATCCATTGCCCTGGATGTATTCCGCTGGAAGACCCTGGAAATAGACATCTCTCAGTCAGATACCCTTTCCAGGGTCCTGGATCTTGCTGCAATAAAAATCGAGCAGAGCTTTTCCAGTGAATCCCAGGGCAGGCCCATGGCCTTCAGAATAGTCCTCACCGGAACAGGGCCGGTCCATGATCAGCTGCAAAAGGACCGGGAACTTCTCAAGGCCTCCATCCGCAGGATTGCCACAGATGTTTCAAGACAGCAGATCTGGGTGGAAAAAATAATCCTCAACACCTTCCCGGCCATTGATTTCGAAGAACTCAAAAAAAGCCCGTCTCCCCAGGGAGACCTGGCCAGATTTCTGGACGAACTGGAAAAATGCCCTGAGAACCTTGAACAAATCGGCTTCAATCTGGATGATCTGGCTGGAAAGCTGTCCGGGACCGGCTTTAAACTGCCGGATCTGAACAATGCCCGGGTCCGCAGAGAGCTTATTCAAGAAGCACGCCGAATCATCATCCCTGCCCTGTCCAAGACAATCAACTCAGGGTGACCCAGGACCCGTGCCATGAAAATCAGAAAACTTCATTTAAAGGCCTTTGGCTGTTTCACAGACCAGACACTGGACTTTTCCAGCCCCAAATCCGGACTGCAGATCATCTTTGGGCCCAACGAAGCCGGCAAGAGCACCACCATGCGGGCCCTGGACTCGTTTTTTTTCGGTTTCGGGCACACCACTCCTGATGCCTTCCTGCACAGCTACAAGGACCTGGCTGTAGGTGCTGAACTGGAGACAGAGACCGGTCCGACCCTGGACCTGACCAGGTTCAAGCGGGCTAAAAACGACCTGGTAAATCAGGCTGGGCAGGCAATTGACCCGGCAGTGCTCAATGGGCTCATGACCGGCCTGACCAGGGATATGTATACCAATATGTTCAGCCTGGGACACCAGAGCCTTCGGCTTGGTGCAAAGGAAATCCTGGAAGGCGGCGGCCACCTGGGGGAAACCCTGTTTGCAGCAGCATCCGGAATAACCAGTTTGCGCCTGACTCTGGAAGACCTGAGAAAGGGAGCTGATGAATTATTCACCCCCAGGGCTTATTCCAAGCCTGTATGGCAGAATATCCAGGAAATATCCCGGCTGGGCAGAGAGCTTCAGCAAATCGCCCTGAAGCCTGAACAGTGGAAAACCCTCAGACAGGGCCTGGAAAAGGCAGTTCAGAACAAGGATGAAATCGAAGGAAAAATCAGATCCTTGGAATCTGAAATCAGTCGCAAGTCAAGGTTTCACCAGGCCATTCCCCTGATATCGGGCTACCTGGAACTCAAATCCCAGTTAAAGGCCCTGGGCCAGGTACCGGTCCTGAGTCCGGACTTTCCAGAAAAAAGGGAAAAGATCCTGGCCGGTTTAAACCGCCTTAAGTCTGAATTAAGCAGCTTGTCCCAGCTGGAGTCAAAGCTGGTCCATGCACTGAAAGATATCCCTGTCTCTGGAAAGGCCCTGGATTTTGCCCCTGAAATCGACCGGCTTCATTTGAAGGCTTCAGCTGTTGCCCAGGCCAGGGAGAATATCCTGGCCCTGGAACAGGATATCAGGGAGATTCAAGGCTCTATAAAACAAAAGACTGAAATGCTTCCCAGCCACCTCACCCCGGCGGATCTGGATCAGATCCAGCTGAATACCCTGCAGACCAGAAAACTTGAATCCCTGGCCAGGGAACTGAATTCATTGCAGAGCAGCATCACCCAGGCCCAAAGGGACCTCTGGGAAACCCAAAAAGACCTGACAACCACCCAGGACCGGCTGGCAAAATTTGAAAAGGTTCCAGACCGGAAAAACCTGGAGATTTTATCAAGAAGGCTGGCCCAGTCTCCTGAACTCATGGAACAGGAAAGCACTGCAGCCGGAAAAGTCAGTGAACTGTCCTCAAAAATCAACAAGCAGATCCAGTCCCTGGGACTGTGGAAGGGTTCCAGAAAAGAGCTTTCCAGCCTTGTTTTGCCTCTGCAGGAAACCATTGACCTCTTTGACCGGAAAATTCAGGAATCCCGGCACGGAGTTGATTTGATCCAAAAGGAGATCCAGGATCTGCAGAACCTTATCTCTTCCAGGAAAAGGGAACTCAACGGGATTGATCCGGACCGGTCCCTGCCTTCTCCGGACGACCTGATAAAGGCCAGGGCCCTGAGAGATCACGGATGGTCTCTGGTCAAAACCGCCTGGCTGGATCACCAGGAGGATCAATCTCAGATTAGCACCTTCCTGGTTCAGACTTCATCAGACAGCCTTGCCCTTGGCTTTGAAAAGAGCTTGTCTCAGGTTGATGCAGCTGCAGATGACCTTCTGGCCAATGCTGAAAGGGTGGCTGCCAGTTCAGGACTGGTCAGGGAGATTGCCGGGCTTGAACTCAAAACAGAAGAACTGGAAGCAGAGCTTGAGTCCAGAACCGGACAGCACACAGCCATCCTCCAAAAGTGGGCCCATCTCTGGCCGGGCCTGGATTCATCTCCCCTGTCACCAAGGGAGATGTCGGCCTGGACAGCCAAGGTCAATGAAATCCGGCGGCTGGAAGACAACCTGGACCAAGAAAGCCAGGACCTTGACCTGATCCGGAAAAAAACAGCTCAGTTAAAGGCTGCAGCCCGGGATATCCTGACCCGGGAGGGCTTTTCCTTGCCCGGAGATGCAGACCTGATCACCCTTTCCAGCCTGACTGATCAGGCCCTGAACAAGGCTTCGGAACTCTTGAAAGCCAGGACCAGCTTAGAGTTTGAGCAGGAAAAGACCGCATCTGTCCTGGAGAAAATCCAACTGAAAATAAACGACCTGAACCAGGATCTGCAGAGCACAAAGTCTGAATGGACCAGGGCCCTGGCTGAAACCGGCCTCAGCCCCGAGCAGAGGCCTGAAGATACCCTGGAGGAAATCCGGATCATCAAGGATATCCTTTCAAGCCGGGCTCAGGCAGAAAAGCTGGCTGGCCAGAAGAACAGCTTGGAAAAGAAATGCCGGGAATTCACAAGCCAGGTGATCAATCTTATGTCCAGCCTTGATTATACCCGGACCGGACAGGACCGGCCCGAGGACATTATTGCCAGACTCCATGCCCGCCTCAGGGATGAACAGAAAAAGGCCGACCAAAAGGACCGCATTGAGCAGCGCCTTGTTGAGACCAGGGAAAAGATCGATTTAAACAGAACCGAACTTGAAATCCTTGAAAAGGATCTGGCTTACCTGTGCAGGGAAGCAGATGCTGCAGAGCCGGATCTCCTGCCGGATATCATTGAGCAGTTCAGAAGAAAAAACCAGCTCCAGACAAAATTCGAACACCTCCAGGATAAGCTGCAGAGCATTGCTGCTGGAGAGAACCTGGATCAGTTCGTGGCCACGGCAGGTCAATCAGATCCGGACCAGCTCCAGGCAGAAATCTCCAGCCTTAAGAACCAGAAGCTGGAGCTGAACACTGAACGGGACGCCATTATTGAAGAAAAGCGTGAATTCCAGCTCAAACTGAAACATATGGACGGCACTTCCAGGGCCCTGGAAGTGGAGCAGGCCATCCAGGATCAGAAAGCCTCCCTTGAAGAAAACGTCCAGCAGTACATCCGGTTCCGTCTGGCCGCTGACATCCTGGCTGCAGAAGTGGAAAGGTACAGATCAGCCAACCAGGGGCCGGTCCTCAGAACAGCCGGGGATATCTTCCAGACCATCACTTCAGGGGCTTTTAAGACCATCATTACCGATTTCAATGAAAAAGGTGAGCCGGTCATCATGGCTGCCAGGGTCCAGGGAGAAAAGCTGGGAGTGAATGACTTGAGCGACGGGTCAAGGGACCAGCTCTTTCTGGCCCTCAGACTGGGAGGAATATACAGATACCTTGAAAACAATCCTCCCTTTCCCTTTATGGTGGACGACATCCTGGTCCACTTTGATGACCAGCGATCCCTGAACACCCTGGCCGTGCTGGCTGAACTGTCCCGGAAAACACAGGTCCTTTTTTTCACCCACCACCGGCACCTGGTGGACCTTGCCCTGCAGATCCCGGAAAAAGACGCGGTGATTATTCATGAACTTTCAGCCTGCTGAAAAAAGCGAAGTATTTAAAATTCTTGAAGCCCAAGGCGAGCTGGTCACTTCCACCAGGCGTCTTTCCAGGCATCTGAACATGGCCTTTGCCCGGTACCAGCAGCAGAAAAACCAGCTGGTCTGGGAAACTCCCACCCTGCTTCCATTGAGTTCCTGGCAGGAAAAAGCCTTTTTTTCAGCTCAAAAGGACCGGTCTTACCCCAGCCTGCTCACCCCGGAACAGGAAAAGACCATCTGGCAGGAAATAATTGCCGAATCCGGTCATGACCTGGCTCTTTCAGGCTATTCAGAAATGGCTGCCGCCGCAGGCAGGGCCTTTGACACCATGATCCGCTACAGGTTTTCCCTTGAAGAACTTGAAACCTGTCTGGAAAGCGAGGTCAGAGTTTTTGCAGGGTGGGCCAGGGCTTTCATGAATGTCTGCTCCCAGGAAAAATTTCTGTACCGGGCAGGGCTGTCTGATTTTATCAGCCGGCTGTGGGAGAAAAACCGGCTGGAAATCCCCAAACAACTGGTCCTGGCCGGATTTTATGAATTTGACCCGGCTCTGAACGATCTTCTCCGGGTCCTCAGCCGGCAGGGGACCAGCCTGTTTGTCCTGAAAAAAAAATCTGCTGCTCCGAATATTGATAAGGTCGCTTTTAATGAATTCAGCCAGGAAGCAGAAACTGCCGCCTGCTGGGCCTTGAACCTGATCCTGAATGATCCCGGAATCAGCATCGGGATCCTGGTCCCGGGTCTTGAGAATTATCGAAACCGGCTGGTCCGGACCTTTGACCGGATTTTTCATCCGGATCAGCTTACTGTTCCGACTGAACCGGAAAACAGGGTATTCAACCTGTCCCTGGGTGAACCCCTGTCCACCCGGCCCCTGGTCCGCTGCGGACTTCTGTTCCTGGACTTCTTAGTCCGTGACCAGTGGGATATTCAGGAACTGAGTGTCCTTTTGAATTCTCCCTTTATCTTCGGGGGTTCTGATGAATTTCCAGCCAGATCGGCCCTGGATACAAAGATCCGCCAGGGGGGCCAGCCCTGGAGGACCCCGGACCTGGTCCTGGAGCTGGCCTCGGACCAGTCTGGACCGTGGCACTGCCCAGAACTTGTCCGGATATTTCATCAGGCCCAAGAGCTTGTTCAGGACCAGGACCCCTTTCAAAGTCCGGCCAGATGGGCAGCTGTCTTTTCCCGGCTCCTGAAACTGGCTGGCTGGCCTGATGCCAGAGCTTTAAACAGCCCGGAATTCCAGACCGTTCAAGCCTTTAACAGCCAGCTCACCAAACTGTCCGGCCTGGAAAAGGTGCTGCAAAAAATCAGTTATTCAAAAGCACTGTCCAAGCTGACCAGCCTGGCCCATACTGAAATATTTCAGCCCGAATCAGGCCAGGTTCCAGTCCAGATCCTGGGGCTGCTGGAAATTCCCGGCCTGGAATTTGACCATCTGTGGGTCATGAATATGAACGCAGATGTCCTGCCTGCTCCAAGCAAACCCAACCCGTTTCTGCCGGTGGACCTCCAGCGGAAAAACTTCACTCCTGGTTCTTCTCCGGCCCGGGAACTGGAGCTGGCCCAAAAACTGATGGATTCCATCCTTCAGTCATGTCCAAACATAACCTTCAGCTATTCGGTAAAAAAGGATGACCAGGACCTTCTGGAAAGTCCTTTTATCAAGAAATTCATATTGATTGAGCCGGAAAAAGTGGATATCCGGCCGGCCCTGGATGTTTCCGGGCTATTCCGGCAGCATTCCCGGCTTGAAGAGATAATTGACGACCACGGACTGACCCTCAGGGGCCACCAGCTGACCGGAGGGACCAGGGCCTTTCAGGACCAGGCCCTGTGTCCGTTTAAAGGATACGCAATACACCGGCTGGGTGCCCTGCCTGTTGAAGAACCATTGTTCGCCCTGGGACCGGTTGACCGGGGAAACCTGATCCACCGGGCTCTGATGCTCACCTGGCAGGAGATATATTCTCTGGAGGAACTCAGGGAACTAAAAGAGCTGAACACCCTTGAGCCCCTCCTGGACAGGGTGGCTGAGATTGCTGTGCATGAATTCGCCCGAAATGGACATGTCCTGTTTACAGCTGAATTCATGGATATCGAAGTCCTCAGACTGAAAACACACTTGAAGAACTGGCTTGATCTTGAGCTGGAACGGAAAGACTTTCAAATCCTGGCTCTGGAGAAAAACGAAGAAGCAGTTATAAACGGGATCCGGATCAAAACCAGGCTGGACCGGATGGACAAACTGGATAACGGCCGCCCGGTGATCATCGACTATAAGACCGGGGCAGCCATGGAAAAGATCGAGGCCATGTGGATGCAGGAGCGGATCATTGAACCCCAGCTGCCCATTTATGCCCAGGCCGCTCAAACCACTCCTGCAGCTGTAGTCCTGGCCCAGATCAATGCCGGAGCAATGAAGCTGCACGGACTTGTTGACAATGCCAGTCCCATCCTTGAAAACGATTCCCAGGCCAGAAAACACCGACTGGACCAGGCAGACCTGGAACAGGCCCTGGCCACCTGGCAAGAAAGACTCGGGCTCATAGCCGGTGAATTAAAGGACGGGCTGGCTTTGGTTGACCCGCTGCCCCGTCCAGGGGATAAAACCTGCAGGTATTGCCATCTTATGCCCCTGTGCAGGATCAATGACCAGGACTGAGCCTGCTCCTTCCAGATCCGGCCCCAGTCTGGCTGGCCTGCTGCAGGGCTTGATCAGAAAAGCCTTTTCATTTTCTTGCGCAGCCCTTCCCGGCTGATGCCCAGAAGTCTGGCAGCCTGGGTCTTGTTGCCCTGAGAGACCTCCAGGGCCCTTTGCACAAGTTTTTTTTCTGCTTTGGCCAGGCTCTGAACTTCTGCTTCTGGTCTGTCCTGAAGGTCTTTGAGGTCCTGGTCTTTTCCTGTTCCAGTCTCTGGAGCAGTGCTGATTGCAGGACTTTTCCGGCTGGCCCGGGCTGACTCCCGGATACTCAAGGAAAGATCCTCCAGCCTGATAACTGAAGAATACGCCAAAGCAACCAAGCGCTCCACCTCGTTTTCCAGTTCACGGACATTACCCGGCCAGGAATAGCTGAAAAGAGCCCTCATGGCCTCAGGACTGACCTTCATGGATGCCCGGTTCATGCTCCGGCAATGGACATCCATGAATCTTTTCACCAGCAGGGGCAGATCTTCCGGCCGTTCAGCCAGGGGAGGAAGGCACAGGGAAACAACATTCAGCCTGAAAAAAAGATCGCTCCGAAACCTTGCTGCTGCTGTTTCAGCCTTAAGGTCCCTGTTGGTGGCCGCCACCACCCGGATGTCCACAGGTATAGGCTCTTTGCCGCCGACCCTGGTTATCACCCGCTCTTCCAGGACCCGGAGGATCTTGGCCTGGCTGGACAGGGGCATGTCTCCGATTTCGTCAAGAAAGAGCGTGCCCTTGTGGGCCTGTTCCAGCAGGCCCTTGCGCATGGCCACTCCTGTGGCCACCCCCTTTTCAATCCCGAACAGCTCACTTTCAAACAGAGTTTCCGGAACAGCCGAACAATTGACCGCCACAAACGGACTAGGTCCCCGCAGAGAATTATAATGCAGGGCTTTGGCGATCAGCTCCTTTCCAGTCCCGGTCTCTCCGGTGATGAGTACGTTGACTGAAGTGTCGGCTATGCGTTCCACCTGATCCAGTATTTTTCGCATTTCAGGATTCCGGCCGATGATTTTCTTGCTGGAAAAACGTTCCTGCAGGCCTTTTTTCAGACCGGCATTCTCTTTGAGCAGCTGCTTTCTGGCCTGCTGCAGTTCCTTGAGCATTTCCTCCATGCGGTATTCCCTGGCTTCCACCTTGACCAGCATCATGCCAAAAGATTCAGCCAGTTTGGCAATACGTTCCGGGTATCTCTTCTGTCTGGTCAACTCAAAAAGATCATCTGCCTGCTCAAATTTGTTCCAGGCCAGATCATGACAGATCTGTTCCATTTTTTTCAGCAGCCGGTCCACTTCAGGAGTCAATACTTTTTCCTTGTCCATAGCACGTTCATCCATTCTTTTTTAAAAAATTACGACCAAGAGCGGTTAACCCACTCTGATAATAAATGTAAAGCCCTCATCTTTGGTCAAAACCCATGTCCGGGCTGACCCGGAGCAGTGTCCAGAATAATCCGTTGACAAAAAACTTCTTTTTTTCTAACTGGATCAGGTAATAATCCCATGACATCACTTCATCCCCCCAGATAATCTATGACACTCAGGGTCCTGAACAAGACTTGGCTCCTGCCGGCCATCGCTGTGCTCTACCTGATCCTGATTGTACCCGGCCAGTCTCAGGCCTGGGAAACCCCGGCTTCATCAGGCTACCCACTGGTCATGGAACTGTCCCTGACTGATGCGGTGTTCATGGCCCTGCGCCACAACCGCTCTCTGGAAAGCGCCTACCTGGACAGGGTCCTGGCCAGATTCAATCTGCGCCGGGACCTGACAAAGTTCCATCCGGACCTGGAGATCGACCTGGGAGCTGAAACCGATATCACAGAAGAGTCCACTACCTATCAGGGAGATGATCGCCCTGACTCCAGAGTGACCACCCGCAGCACCGGGACCTATGCCACCACCAGGATCAGTCAGAACATACCCACCGGGGCTGAGCTGTCTTTTGTCTGGGACAACCGGGCCAGAACTACCAGGACCTCCACCCGTGACGCTTCAGCCAGAAGACAGCCCATGGATACAGGCTGGGGAGTTGAATTCAGCCAGCCCCTGCTCAAGGACGGAGGATGGGCCTACAGCACTGCCTCGGTGACCAAGGCCAGGCTTAATGAGGAAAATGCCGTCCGTTCCATGCGCGATGCTGTCATTGATACCGTGACCCTGGTCATTAAGAATTATCGAGATCTGCTGCGTGCTTACCAGGACCTGAAGGTCCAGCAGGAATCCCTGCATCAGGCCAGGCAGCAGATGGAACTAACCCGGGTGCTCATCACCACCGGACGCAGAGCAGCCAACGAGATCCTGCAGTCCGAGGCCAATGTGGCCCGGCAGGAATTCGCCCTGGAAAACGCCAGGTCCAGTCTGGACAACGCCCATCTGGCCCTTTTGAACAGCCTGAATATCGGCCGGGACATCACCATTATCCCCACAGAAGAAATAGCCTACCGGACCGTGGAGCCTGACCTTGAACAATGCCTTGAAATCGCTTTTGCCCGTAATTCAGGCTATCTGAACGCATTAAATCAGAAGGAAGTGGCCCGGCTGAGCATTCTGGAAGCTGAAAATCAGAAGATGTGGGATTTGTCCCTGGACGCAGGATACAGCCAGGGCTGGAACCGGGACCGGCACGGACCTGACCCTGATTACCGAAGGGATGAATGGAATGTGGGCCTGTCCCTGAACATTCCTCTGCCTTTGTACGGGAATGCCAAGTACCAGCGTGAAAGCCCTCTGCTCCAGGCCAGGATAGCCTTGCGCAAAGCTGCCATGAACATCCTGACCACCGAAGAAAATCTGGAAAACCAGGTCAGAAACGAAGTGCGCAGGGTCCAGTCCGCCCACAGGCAGGTGGAGATGGCCAGGCGGACCAGACAGCTCTCTGAACAGAGCTTTGAGGTCAGCGAATTGGAATTCAGGCTGGGCAGGATATCCAACGTGGACTTTATCAGGGAACAGGATAAACTGCGTGATGACCGCCTGGCTGAAATCCAGGCCATCATTTCCTATGAAAATGTTTTAACCGATCTTGACAGGCTGCTGGCCACCAGCCTTGATACCTGGGAGATTGAATTCACTCCCCACCGGGCCGATCTGGAAGAGGAACTCCTTGGCCGCAGGACCTGGATGCTGGGGAATTAACTTGGGCAGCTTTTGAGGCTGCCGGGGTGTTTTCATCCATCAGCCCCCTGGAACAGGGCAGCCTGGACCCGGATTTAACCGTAGCTATTCAGGAACCTTCCGGTCTGGATGCCCTTGAAAACAACCCCAGGATATAACCAAATCACCTGGAGCAGGATGAATGCCAGCTGAATCATTTTATCAGAACATTCTGGAAAACATGGCTGACGGGGTCATGGCCCTGGATTTCAAGGGCCGGATCATCATGTTCAACTCAGCTGCAGGCCGGATCCTGGGCCTTGATCCTGAGCAGGCCATGGGAAAACCGTTCGCTATGATTTTCCTGGACCAGGCTGAAACCAACGACCAGTTCAATCAGGTGGTTCTGGATGCCGTATATCAGCAGGGCATCGGTCTGACCTCCACTGTGGACTTTGCCAGGCCTGACAGCTCAACCGCCATCCTGTCCATAACCTCCTCCTACCTGGGCCGGGAAGACGGGCACCAGGATAAAAGCGGAGTCATCCTGGTTTTTTCCGACATCACCGAGATCAAGGGTCTTCAGAAAAAACAGGAAGAGGACGCCCGCAAACTGGGCCGGGCTTACCAGGACCTGGAGGCCAAAAACGAACTTTTGCAGCGGGCGTTGAAAAAAGTCCAGGTGGTCCGGGTAGTCTCAAGCATACTGATCATCTGCCTTTTTCTGGGCATAGGCCTGTACTACTTCCAGGGCAACACCCTGGTCAAAAGAATCCAGGAATCATCTGCCCGGACATCCTCTCCGGGACAGGCTGAATCAACTTATCACACTGTCCAGCCAGCTCCCCTTTCAGCCTCGGTCTCCCTGTCCGGGCAGCTGGAGCCTCTGGAGGAAATCGTTGTAACTGCGCCCTTTGAGGCCATGATCACCCAGCGTAACTTTTCCTTTGGCCAGATGGTTGAACAGGGCGATCTGCTCCTGGCCCTTGACCCCTCTGGCCTGGAAATAAAACTGCGCAACGCCAGGAGTGACTTTATCAAGGCCAACCAGCACCTCCAGAATCTTCTGAACTGGGACACGGGAACTGAAATGACCAGGGCCCGCAGAAGCCTGGCCAGGGCCAGAGATACCCTGGCCCTTAATGAAAGGAAACTGGAAGAGGCGGAACTGCTCTACCAGAGCGGTGTGATTCCGGCTCAGGAGCTTGAAAGCGCCAGGCGCCAGAAAGAAAGCTCCCAGGAGGATGTCCAGTCTGCCCTGGAGGAACTTGAATCAGTCCGGGAAAAAGCCGGCCCTGAGAATATTGAGCTGGCTCAAATGGACAGGGAAAACGCCAAAGTCAATCTGGAAAACCTGGAAAGACAACTGGCAGGCAGAAATATCACTGCTCCGGTCTCCGGGGTGGTCATCCAGCCGGTAGCAGCAGATGACAAGAAGATATCCCTGGAAAAAGGCTCCATGGTAAATTCCGGAGCAAGCCTGCTTGCTGTAGGTGATCTGAGCGGGGTTACTGTCAGCACCAGGGTAGATGAGATAGATGTTCATAAAATTTCTCTGGGTCAGCCTGTCCAGGCCAGGGGCGATGCTTTTCCGGGCATCACCCTTGAAGGTGTGGTCACCCACATTTCAGCCCAGGCCGTGTCCGGCTCAGGCAGGCATGGAGCTGAATTTGATGTCCGGATCACATTTCCCCAGGTAGAGGAAAGGGTCCTGGATCTGATCCGGGTGGGCATGTCAGCTGATCTTGAAGTGGTGGTCTATGAAAAAAAAGATGCCCTGCTGGTTCCCATTTCCTTTGTACGCACCTTCCAGGGAACTCCCATGGTCAGAATGGTTGGGCCTGACAACTCCATAGCCGAACAAAGGGTCCAAACAGGAATGACCACTCTGCGCTCAGTTGAAGTCCTGTCCGGAGTCAACCCCGGAGACAGGCTGGCAGGCTGGTGAGTATGAGTCTGATTGCAATGAAACAGATCTTCAAGTCCTATCAGATGGGACCGGTCAAGGTCAGCGTCCTGAACGGAGTAGACCTTGAGGTCAGGGCTGGAGAACTTCTGGCCATTGTCGGTACTTCAGGCTGCGGCAAATCCACTCTGATGAACATCATGGGCTTTCTGGACCTCCCGGATTCCGGCCGCTACCTTCTGAACGGCCAGGAGACTTCAGCTCTGTCCGACCGTGAACTGTCCACCATCCGCAACCAGAAGATCGGCTTTGTGTTTCAGCAGTTCAACCTCCTGCCCAAGCTTACAGCCCTGGAAAATGTCTGTCTGCCCCTGATCTACCGGGGAGTCCGGGAAAAAGAACAGGTGGAAAAGGCCAGGGAGAACCTGGCCCTGGTGGACATGGATGACCGCAGACACCATAAACCCTCTGAACTTTCCGGAGGACAGCAGCAACGGGTGGCCATAGCCAGAGCCCTGTGCGGCCAGCCGGCCATCATTCTGGCTGATGAACCTACCGGGGCCCTGGATACCAGGGTCGGTCAGGACATCATGGATCTCTTTCTCCAGCTGAACAGACAAAAAAAGGTCACCATGGTCATCATCACCCATGATCCCAAAATTGCGGCCCAGTGCCAGCGAAAGGTGCACATGCAGGACGGGACTGTCAAAGACCGGGCAGGAAGTGCAGCATGATGCTCAGGGCCAATATCAGGGAAGCCCTGCGCAGCCTGGCTTCTTCAAAACAAAGAACTGTCCTGGCCCTGCTGGGCATTGTCATTGGGATCGGCTCGGTCATCGCCCTGGTCTCCACAGGGACCATTGTCCAGCGCGAAAGCATGAAACAGTTCATGGAAATGGGCACTGATGTCCTGAATATTCAGCTGGGCTGGTCCAGAAGAGATTCCGGACAGGAGCAGGGCTTCAGACTGGAAGAGGTCATGGCCCTGGCCCATGCAGGCCAGGCAGTGACCGATGTTGCACCATATATTTCAGTCTATGGGGACCTGCGTTTTCAGGGCGAGAGGATGGCCATTCCGGGCATTGGCGTGACCGGGTCCTTTATGCACATTAACCAGCTGGGTCTGGTGGAGGGAAGGTTCATTTCCGACCTTGACTACCTCATGTACCAGGCTGTTGTCAGCGGCGGACTGGCCAGAAAGATGAGGGAACAGGGATTCCATGATTTTGTGGGCCAGGACCTCTACTTTGAGGACCGCAGATTCACCATTGTCGGCGAACTTGCCCCTGCCTCCCTGGGCGGAATGCGACCCTATGAGGCTTCGGAAGGGCTGCTGATTCCCATTTCCACTGCCGGGCGCATGAACACCCAGAACAGGATCAACAACATCCTGGCGGTCAAGGCCGGGGGCATATCCCATGAACAGGCTGAAACAGTCATTCAGGACTATTTTGCAGACCTGCCCAGACCCATGCAGGTCCTGGTCCGCAGTGCAGAGCAGATAATCGAACATATGGAAAGACAGATGCGCATGTTCACCCTGCTTCTGGGCGCAATAGGCAGTATCTCCCTGATTGTGGGCGGAGTCGGAGTCATGAATGTCATGCTGGTTTCAGTGGCTGAACGCAGAAAGGAAATCGGAATCCGCCGGGCCCTGGGAGCCCAGAAAATGGACATCCAGGGGCAGTTCCTCATGGAGTCCATAATCCTGTCCCTTCTGGGCGGACTTATCGGCATAGTCATCGGACTGGGTGTTTCTTACGGCATATCCTGGTTTTCCGGCTGGGAATTTCAGATCATCTACGGAGCCCTGTTCATCGGTGTGGGGGTCTCTGCGGCAGTGGGGGTATTTTTCGGCTATTATCCGGCCAGACAGGCAGCCAACCTGACCCCCATCCAGGCTTTGCGCTCGGAATGAGCCTGATCCGTGAACCGGCTGGAAGATAGTCAGACCTGTTAATCTGAACCACACCAGGAGAACCCTGCATTGACTTACCTGGGGCTCTGGCCATGGCCAACATAGTTGGCCATGATGCAGACTTTTTGGGCAGACAACCCTTCCTGCCTTAGCTCATGACCGGCCAAAAACCTTGTCTGCAGCCAATATCTTAGTGAGGCACAATAATTGAAGGACAGGAAAGATACCCGGATCAGCCTGACCTGTTCCTGGTAGTTTCCAGGCCTTGAAATAAAAAATCTCTTTACAGGAGCCCTGACTATGCCAAAAATCTTTACTTTCATCGGGATCTGTTTTTGCGTTGCCATCCTTTATGGTCTGGACCCTGTTGTGAGCATTGAGGCAGGATCTTTGCAGAAACAGGGAGAAATCCTGGTCCAGAACCGCTGCAGCAGTTGCCATGGATTGGAGCGCATTAACCGTCGAACCGGACAGAATCTGGCCTTCTGGGAAAGAACAGTGGATCGGATGAAGGCCAAGCGCCATGGCCTGCTGAACCAGGAGGAACGCCTGGCTGTGCTCATGTACCTGACAAATCATTAACTTGTCCTGATAATGACCAGGAGACCCTGACAGTAGTGTTGAAAAAGCCCTTATCAGGCTGATACCCTGAAGGAGATGGACATGTTCAGACTCTCAAGAACCATGCTTATCACTGCTGGATCAATGCTCTTTCTGGCAGTGCTTTTTCTATCCGGACCTGCCCCGGCCCAGCAGGTCATGGACAGCTGCGTCCTTCAGCCTTACACCAGATGCCCCGGGGTCTGTCTGCAGGGAGCAAACCTTGCAGGAATCAACCTGCAGGGCGCTTATCTCAAAAACGCAGATCTAAGAAATGCCAACCTGACCAATGCCAGGCTTATTCATGCCTATCTGTATGGGGCCAGAATGGAAGGAGCAGCCTTGACCAATGCCGACCTGAGCAGGGCCATCTGGACAGACGGCCGGGTCTGCGCCTTTGGTTCCATGGGGGTGTGCAGATGATCCATTTCCAGTCCAGAAAAATAATCCCGGTCCTCCTGGTCTGGCTGGCGGTTTCATTTGGATTTGCTGCCAGCTGCCAGGCCGGCCCAGATCAGGACAAAGAACTGGCCATGCAGATCGGGCAGATGCTCATGGTCGGGTTCCGGGGTACTCATGTGGATGAAAAAAGCCCCATAATCAGGGATATCCAGCAAGGCCTGGTGGGGGGAGTGATCCTGTTTGATTACGATGTTGCCCAGCGCAGTCCGGACCGAAACATCCTTTCACCGGACCAGCTCAGAGAGCTGACAAATGCCCTGCAGTCGGCCAGCCCCACCCCCTTGTTCATTGCTGTGGACCAGGAAGGGGGGAGAGTAGCAAGGCTGAAGCAGGACCGGGGTTTTCCAGAATCAGTGTCCCAGGCCTGGCTCGGCCTGCAAAATGACCCGGATCTGACTTCAAGGTATGCTTCTCAAACCGCTTCCACCCTGCAGGACCTGGGCATCAATCTGAATCTGGCCCCGGTGGTGGACGTTAATACCAATCCGGACAACCCGGTCATCGGTCTTTTAGAGCGGAGCTTTTCCTCTGATCCAGGCCTGGTTGCCCGGCATGCGGACCGGGTTGTTGCCAGCCACCGTGAGTTGGGGGTATTAACTGCCCTGAAACACTTTCCAGGTCACGGCAGTTCAACCCGGGATTCCCATCTGGGCTTTACTGATGTCACTGAGACCTGGTCTGCAGTTGAACTTGAGCCCTATGCCCTGCTTTTTGAATCACCCGGTGCAGACATGGTCATGACCGCCCATGTGTTTAATGCTCATCTGGACCCTGAATGGCCGGCCACCCTGTCCCATGCCACCCTGACCGGCCTGTTGCGGACCAGGATGGGTTATGACGGAGTGATCATCTCTGATGACATGCAGATGAAGGCCATTACAGACCATTTCGGCCTGGAAACCGCCCTGGAACAGACCATCATGGCTGGTGCCGACATGATCATTTTTGGAAACAACCTGGTTTATGAACAGGATATTGCTGCCCGAGCCGGGGGAGTGATCCTGGAGCTGGTCAAACAGGGAAGAATTCCTGAAAAAAGAATTAACGAGTCCTTTGCCCGGATCATCAAACTCAAAAAGGACCTTCAAGAAAAAGGAGACCGATCTTCATGAAATACTGGTGTCTGGTTCTGGCCCTGATCATACTTGTTCCGTTTTCAGCCCGGGCAGAGTCCTCAGATCCTCAAGTCCGGGTCCTGGCCCGGACCAGCAAAAGCTGGGACGGACAGCTCCTGCCAACATACCCTAAGGGTCAGCCTGAAATAACCATTCTGGAAATATCCATCCCTGCAGGGACAGAGTTGCCCATGCATTTACACCCGGTCATCAATGCAGGAGTCCTGCTCCAGGGAGAACTGGCTGTTATTACAGAACAGGGTGAGGTCCTGATCCTTGAACCCGGGGATGCCATTGTCGAAGTGGTGGACAAATGGCATTACGGGCTGAGTCAGGGCCAGGAACCCGCCAGAATAATCGTATTCTACGCCGGAATCCTGGATGAGCCTGTAACTGTTTCACAATAGCTCAATCCAGACAGGACCGCTAATAATTAAGTCCTTCATGCTTGCAGCCGCCATAAGTTAAAATGATTCACAACCAGATCAAATGGACCAGAGGCATGGCTATTTTACCATCCACGGCCAAAACAGTGCTGCTCCTCCTGTGCCTTATTTTAGGGGCCTGTGCTGCCAGGCAGCCCGGTATGATCCGGGACCTGGAGGTCCTGCCCCAGGATGCAGCCCAGTATGTGTCCCATCCGGACAGCCTGCTCATCAGCCCGGAGGCCCAGGACCGGTTCTACCATGATTTTCTGGACAGGTTTTACCGGCCCTGGCACCGGGATAATCCAAGATTTTCCGGGCATGAGGTCTTCTGGGGACTGCGCAGCTACGCATCCAGGGATCTCTTTGGTCCAAATAACCTGCCCCTGCCCCGGACCTGGATCCAGGAGATGGAACGCAGAGCTGATCAGGACGGATACCCTTCAACCCACCAGCCAGGGATCACCGTGGTCCATGCATCCATGCGGGTATTGCCCACCAGCCGGCCGGTCTTTTTTGATCCATCCCGGCCAGGACAGGGCTTTCCCTTTGATTACATGCAGAACACCCTGGTCCCGGCTGGAACCCCTGTACTCATCACCCATGTGAGCAGGGATCAGCAATGGGCCCTGGCTGAAACCGACTTTGCCGCCGGCTGGATCAGGTGGCATGAACTGGCCCTGGTTGATGCCGATTTTATCAGTTCCTATCAAAGCGGTTCTTTGGCCGGTTTCACAGCTGATGACATCCCCATGCTCAGCAGTAACGGATCATTCCTTGTCTCCGGCCGGGTGGGCATGGCCCTGCCCCTGGCCCCGGACCAGCCCTGCCCAGATTCTTTCCAGGTCCTGGTCCCAGTCCGTCACCATACCGGCAGCGCCCGAATCATTCCAGCATCCGTACCCAGACATGCTCTGCACAGGATGCCTTTCAAGCCAACTCAGGCCAATTTTTCCAGGATTGCCAATGCCATGATGGGCCAGGCCTACGGCTGGGGGGGACTTTATGAAAACCGGGACTGTTCAGCCCTGCTCAAGGATTTTCTGGCTGGATTCGGCCTTTTTCTGCCCCGGAATTCAAGGGGACAGGCTGAGGCCGGGCAGGTGATTGAACTGGACGGACTTGATCCAGCCCAAAAAAAAGAACTGATTGCTGAGCAGGGTCAACCCTGGCTGACCATCCTGTACATGCCCGGGCATGTCATGCTTTACATCGGGCAGGACCGGGAAACCGGCCGGATAGCAGCTTATCATTCCATGTGGGGTTTAAGGACCTGGAGGCCTTTCCGGGATCCGGGCAGGTGGGTCATTGGCCGGACCGTGATCACTTCCCTGGAGCCCGGCCAGGAGATGTTCTTTCTGATCCGTCCCCAGGGACTTCTGGTGGAGCGGCTCACCAGAATGGTCCTGGTGGCTGAACCATCATAGCCTGCCCGGGGCTGGGAATATCAGGAAGCAGATCCTGAACTGCCCTTGTATGCCAGGACCATCAGGGTGATATCATCAGACTGGGGTACATTCCTGGCAAATCTGTGCACAGAATTCAGGATGCCCTTGACCAGATCCTGGGACTCATCCCGGATCATTGCCCTGGCCTCACTTTTAAGCCTGTTTTCTGAATACAGCTTCTGATCCGAGTCCATGGCCTCAGTCACCCCGTCGGTATACATGAGAAGCTTGTCTCCAGGGGCAAGACTGGTTTTCATGGTTTTAAACACCATATCCTCCATGCCTCCAAGGACCATGCCCTGAGGCAGGGGCAGCCACTTTGGATCCTGCCCCTTTTTGAGCAAAAGCGGAGGATTATGGCCTGCACTGGAATATTTCAGCTCTCCGGTCCTCAGATCCAGAATTCCGCAGAACAGAGTCACAAACATGCATGAATCGTTGCCCTGGCAGAGTTCATTATTAACCCGGGCCAGGATGTCCGAAGGCTCAAGGCCCTGCTCGGCAATGCCTTTGATCAGGGTCTTGGTCACAGCCATGAACAAGGCTGCAGGCACTCCCTTGTCCGATACATCGCCCACTGAAAAAAACAAATGATCTTCATCCAGGAAGAAAAAGTCGTACAGATCCCCCCCCACCTCCTTGGCCGGCTCCAGCATGGCATAGATGTCGAATTCATGTCTGTTTGGAAAGGGCGGAAACTTTTTGGGCAAAAAATTCATCTGAATATTCCGGGCGATCTTAAGCTCGCTTTCGATCCGCTCCTTGGCCCGGGTGGTTTCTGTCAGGTCTGAAATATACTCCTTCAAGGCCAGACGCATCTGGTCAACGGACCGGGAAAGCTGCCCAACCTCGTCATTTACCCTGACCCGGGGCAGGTCAACATCCAGATTACCCCTGGCGATTTCCCTGGTGGTGCTGACCAGGGAGTGCAGAGGCCTGGTAATACTCTTGGAAATTGCAACAATTACCAGAAAAAGAATGGCAAACCCGGCCATTCCGATCAGGACCACTGTGTGGTTCAGGGCAACAATGTCCGAGTATATTTCATCCTTGGGGATCATCACCCCGACAGACCAGCCTGTGGACTTGACATGGTCATAGTAAAGCAGGGAGTCCTGGCCGGTGTGAACGCTGGTGACATGGGCAAACCCCCTTGCTCCCCGGATCATGTCCCGGCCAATGATCCGCAGTTCAGGCATGCCCATTTCCTCAGCCACACTGAATATGCCCTGGCGCATCACCCTGTCCGGATCCGGATGGGCCACAAACGTGCCGTTGCGGCTGATCAAAAAGGCATACCCGGTGTCATACAGCTGTACATCGGCAAAATGCCGGACCAGGGCTTCCAGGCAGATATCAGCCGTTACCACGCCCTGAAACTGACTGATGCCCCGGTTTTCCCGGTAAAACGGTACTGAATAGGTGGACATGAGAATGCCCCCTCCGCCTTCATCAAAGTAGGGCTCGCTCCAGACCGGAATTTCCAGGTGTCTGGGAATGCTGTACCAGTCCCAGTGGAAATAATGGTATTCTTCTCCCCCAAGTTCTGAAACAGCAATATCTCCTTCATTGTCCCTGAACAGGTACGGGGCAAAATAATGCTGATCCGGATCCATTGCATAGGGCTCAAAAGCCACTGTTGCTCCGAATATTTCCGGATTGGCCTTAAGCATGGATTTGATCATGTCTTCCAGCTCCTGGGCAGGGGGACGGGACTGGGCAATGCGCAGGGACAGATACCGCGGAATCTGCTCAACACCCTGAACCTTGACTTCAAGGCGATTCACCAGGGAGTGGGTCAGATTGGAAGCGCTTTCCTGGACGTTTTTCAGGACCACCTTTTTGGAGTACAGATAATTATAGCCAAAGGCCCCCAGAAAAAACAGGGCCGTACTGGACAGGACAAAAAGAGCCAGTCTGAATGAAAGACGCTGCTTTCTATGGTGAGCTGAAATCCGGGACATAAAATTTCCTGAAGGGCGCTATATGGGTGATGACCTCATTCTCAAAAAGCTCGGCTGCAACCAGCTCGTAATCCCTCTCATCCAGCCATCCTGCAGGACGGTCGGATCCGGCCGGCTGGATGATATCTTTCATCCGGTCCAGCATCCACCTCTGATGGACCCTGTTGGTGGGAAGATTGGCCTGATTGACCCGTTCCATGACCATGTCCAGGGCCTGTTCAGGATTATTAAAAGCGTATTCCCAGCCTTCAATTGAGGCCTGGACAAAGTTCCGGACCAGGTCAGGTTCATTTCGGACCAGTGATTCGTGGCAGTAAAGGCCGTCTTCTGGAAAGTTCAGGCCATAGTCAGCCAAAAAAAATGTGGTCAGTTCATTGGCATTGATACCGGAATTGATCAGGGCATAGTATTCATTATACCACATGGCTGTGGCAGCATCGACTCCATCCATGAGCAACAGGTTCAGGGTATAGCCCTGATGCACAGTAGTGACATTGAGGTGGTAGCGGCTGAAAAACGCCAGGGGCTGGGCTGCAAACTCCGGCCAGACAGATATTTTTCTGCCTTGGAGGTCAATGGGCGAATGGATGCCTGAATCTTTTTTGGCCACCAGCATCAGGGCTGAGCGCTGGACCATCTGCCCGACATTGACCACTGGCACTCCCTGGGAGCGAAGAATCAGGCCGTTGATCAGAAACATGGAGGCAAAATCAGCCCGGCCCTGGGCCAGGAATTCACTTGCCGGACTGTCCGGTCCGCCCCGCAGGATTTCCACATCAAGGCCGCGCCTGGCATAAAATCCCTTGTCTTTGGCCACATAATACCCGGCAAACTGGGCCTGGGGAACCCAGTGGGGAATAA
Organism: Desulfonatronovibrio hydrogenovorans DSM 9292; assembly: GCF_000686525.1. Taxonomy (NCBI): domain Bacteria; kingdom Pseudomonadati; phylum Thermodesulfobacteriota; class Desulfovibrionia; order Desulfovibrionales; family Desulfonatronovibrionaceae; genus Desulfonatronovibrio; species Desulfonatronovibrio hydrogenovorans. The sequence goes on along the minus strand of NZ_JMKT01000011.1, from coordinate 8,066 downwards.
ACCTGACCTGCTGCAGACCATTGTCATCCAAGGTCCCGGCCTGGACCTGCATTCCAGAAACCAGTATCAGGAGAATAAAGATCAGTGTATACTTCAAAATAAAACTCATCCCAGAATTCCATCCCAAACCGGGCTCTTTTTATCCCGGGCTAAAAGACTTGAGCAAGGCCCTTGTTGCTGATTGAAAAACATCAGCTGAAACTGACATCAAGGATATTTGTGCTGTCTTGCCTGGTGTACTTGACATGATCGGACATCTTTTTGATCAGCAGAATGCCCAGTCCACCCACCTGACGGTCTTCAGCCGACAGGGTGGTGTCCGGGTCTGTTCGCTCCAGAGGGTTGAAAGGCTCACCCCAGTCCATGAACCTGATGTGAAAAGATCCGCTGCCAGAGGCGGCGCAGCCAATCCTGACTGTGGCCCTCCCCTCCCGGCCATAGGCATGTCTGATGATATTCAGCAGGATTTCTTCAGCAACCAGCTCGATTTTCTGGATAACCCCTGCAGACATCCTGCCCAGGGAGGCCTGCTCAAGGACAAACTCCTGAAATCCGGACAGATTATCTCCAGTTCCAGGAAGCTCGATCCAGGAGAAATCAAGCTCGTCAGAACCCTTCAAGGGCCTTCTCTCTGGTCTCGTGCAGGGTGAATATGGAGGAGAATCCGGAAATCTCAAAAACCTCCCGGACCATGCCCTGGAGGTTGCAGAAAACCAGGGTCCCGCCTTCAGCCCTGACCTTCTTGCCTACAGACAGAATACCCCTCAGCCCTGCACTGCTCACGTATTCCACCTGTTTGAGATCAATAATGATATTCTTGGCGTCAGCCATCTCTTCCAGGCTCCTGGCTTCAAAATCCGAAGCTGTGGTTGTATCCAGCCTGCCGCTGACCTCAATGATCAGTGCCTTGTCGGTTCTGGTGCATGTGATGTCCATTTTTCCCTTGATCCTCTCTGCACACCTGAAGTGCTGATTAAAGATGTCTTTAAACTGAACCCTGAACCGGGGGTTTTTCTCGGTTCAGGTAAACATGGAAACCCGGTCTTTTCTGTTCATCCGGAAATATCCTTTTAAGGCTTGAAAAGCAACCATGCTCTTGAAAACTTTCGTTTTTCCGGCAAAATACCCCGGCCCCCACCCTTTCTGGCCCCCTGCCCGGAGTTGTATCCGGCCCCCTGATGCTGTAAAGTGGATCAAGCTTCGGACCAGGCACCCGCCTGGCTCAAACCCTTTTATTGAACAATGGACTATTTCAGGACAGCATGCCCGGACAACCCCTTTTAGGAGCCCACTGCTCCACAGCCGGCGGCCTGAACCTGGCTGTTCAGCGGATCATGGACCTGGGCGGCCAGGCCCTGCAGATCTTCACCCGCAATCAGCGCCAGTGGAACCCCAGACCTTTGAATGACCAGGAAACAGACCTGTTCAAACAGGCCAGACAACTATGGGGCAGCTATCCGGTTATGGCCCATGACAGCTACCTGATCAACCTGGCCAATCCAGATGAGCAGATGCGCTCCCGGTCCATAAAGGCCCAGGCCAGGGAGCTGGAACGCTGCGCCCTTTTGGGCATTGATCTGCTCGTTACCCATCCCGGCGCCCACAAAGGACAGGGCGTGGATAAAGGAATCAAAACCTATGTCCGGAGCCTGGATGAATCATTAGCCACAGCCCTTGAGCTTCATCCGGACACTTCCAGGGTCATGGTCCTTCTGGAGACAACTTCCGGACAGGGCACGGTCCTGGGCCGGGACTTCAATGAACTGGCCGCAATTATTCAGGCCTGCACCTTCCCGGACCGCCTGGGGGTGTGCCTTGATACCTGCCACATGTTTGCAGCTGGATATGACCTGCGGACAGAAAAAAGCTATTTCCAGGTCATGGCCAGTCTGGACAGGACAGTGGGGCTGGACCGGGTCCGGGCTGTCCATTTAAACGACACCAGGACTCCCCTGGGCAGCAGCAGGGACAGGCATGAGCATATTGGAAAAGGAGAACTGGGCCTGGAAGCATTCAGGCTGGTTCTCAATGATCCGGCCCTGGCCAACACCCCCATGGTCCTGGAGACCCCCAAGGACAAAGCCGGCCAATGGGACCGGCAGAACCTGGAGACCCTGCACAGCCTGCTCAGAACCTGATCTGCCAGGCTGGACCGGTTCTGCATCTCCCGGCCTATTTAATCAGTCTGCGGCGCATGGCCCTGATGCTCAGAAAATAAAACAGGACCGCAAAGGCCACCAGATAGGACAGGCTGAGCACAATGCTGGATTCCATGGAACCGGTGGTTACAAATCTGGTCAGCTCCACCAGGTGATACAAAGGTGAGACCAGGGCCAGGTACTGACCCCAGGCCGGCAGGCCCGAGACCGGGAAAAATGTCCCGCTGAACAGAAAAAGCGGTGTTACAAACAGGAACATGGGCAGGTTGAACATGTCAATGCTCGGGGTGATGCCGGTACAGTACATGCCCACCGAGCCAAAGGCCATCCCTCCCAGAAATGCCAGGGGAATAACCAGCAGGGCCCAGGGATAGACAGCATAGCCAAAGGCTGAAATGACCCCCAGGATTATGGTCGCAGCCAGCATGGACTTGGTGGCTCCCCAGACTATCTCGGCGGTAATGACCTCTTCCAGGGACAGAGGCGTGGCCAGCATGGCATCAAAGGTCTTCTGATAGTACATGCGCACAAAAGAGGCATAGGTTGTTTCAAAAAAGGCGTTGAACATCATGGCTGTGGCCAGAAGGGCCGGAGCAATGAACCGGATATAGCTGAACTCCTGCCCGGCATAGCTGACATCACCGATCAGACCGCTCAAGCCCACGCCAAAGGCTGCCAGATAAAAAAGGGGCTCGAATAAGGGGACCATGAAGTTGACCTTCCAGATCCGGCGGTAGACAATAAGATTTCTCTTCCAGACCGGCACAAACAAAAGGGTCAGATCTGATCTTTTCATTCCCGGAGCTCCCTGCCGGTCAGGCGCAGAAACACGTCTTCCAGGGTGGCGCTGCGAAACAGACACTTTTCCGGACAGAACTGCTGCCTGATGGCCTGGCCCAGCCCGTTGAGATCGTCGGTATAAACAACCAGCCGGTCCGGCAAGACTTCGTGGCGGAGTTTATTCTGCTCAACAAATCCCAGCAGGTCCTGACCGGGATTGTCCACTTCAATGACTGCTGTTCCGGCATGTTCCCGGATCAAGGCTTCCGGAGTTCCCTGGACCAGGATTTTTCCTTTGTCCACAATGACCAGTCTGTGGCAGAGACTGGCAGCCTCTTCCATGTAATGGGTGGTCAAGACCAGGGTCAGGCCCCTGGCCTGGAGGTCCCGCAGCTTGTCCCAGACCTGGTGCCTTGACTGGGGGTCCAGACCGGTGGTGGGCTCGTCCAGGATGATCAGGCCCGGGTCATTGATCAATGACCTGGCCAGCATGAGCCGCCTGGCCATGCCCCCGGAAAGCTGACTGACCTGGGCGTTTTTCTTGTGCTTGAGGGCAAAAAAGTCCAGGAGTTCCCTGGTCCGTTCAACTGCCCTTTTCCCTGGCATCCGGTAATAACCGGCAAAGACAAGAAGATTCTGTTCAACTGTCAAATCCGGGTCCAGGGTGTTTTCCTGCTGGCAGACCCCGGTCCGGGAGCGGATCTGCCTCCACCCGGTCTGTATATCCTGGCCAAAGACCTTCATGCTCCCGGCAGTCAGGGGAGAAAACCCGTACATCATCCGGATGACTGAAGTCTTGCCTGCGCCGTTGGGACCAAGCAGGCCAAAGAACTCACCCTTTTCCACCTGGAAACTGACATCATCCACAGCAGTAAAAGCGCCGAACTTCTTGACCAGCCCCCTGGCCTCAATAACTGGAGTATTCTTATTCACTCAGGATTTGTCCTGTCTGAAAGGTTACGGATAAATGAGATTCCTTAAAAAAGGCATCAGTATAAGGGCGGAGTGTGATGGATAAACAACTTCAAAGGACTGGTTCCAGTGTTGCGGATGCCATGCTCCATTCCGGGCAGCACAAGGATATGATCACCCGGACCCACAGCAGTCCAGTCCTGGTTGACCAGGGCCTCTCCCTGACCTGATACTATGTAGATGGAATCAGCCTGGATCTCGTGGGTGTGGACCGGCACAGCCACCCCAGGGTCAATGACCAGCTCGGATACACTGACCAGATCTGACTTGCCCCGGGCCACCAGCATGGCCATCCCCACCCCGGCAAATTTGGGATGATCCTGGTATTTCCTTGATGCTGCAGGAGAAAATATGGTTTGCATGGACTGTCTCCTTTATCCTGGCTGCTGAGGCAGTGTTCTAGGGCAGGGTGTTTCAGTTCAACGTTGCGTTTCAGCGGGCGCATGGTCCTCGCGATCCGCTGAAAACGATGGATCTGCACAGCTATTCGTAATGGGTCCACATGCGAATGATCTTTACCGTTTTTTCATCTTCAATGATCTGGTAAACTAACCTATGTTGAATATTTATCCGCCGTGAATACGCGCCGGCCAAATCACCGACAAGCTTTTCATATGAAGGCGGGGCTTGAAAAGGGTTATCGCGAAGGATCTTGATCAGTTTCTCAGCTTTGGATCTAAGTCCAGATGCTGATAACTTTTTTGCATCTTTTTGAGCCTGCTTCGCAAATACGATTCGCCAACTCACCAATCAATTTCCTCGGTACAATCCTCAATGGGGGTCGCTAATCCTTCACGAATGGACTTACGCATGCCCGGAATATTCAAAAGGAATATTGTTTCTTGAATTGAGCGCCAGTCGTCTTCCGAAATAAGAACTGCGTTGCCCCTTTTTCCTGTTATAACAATAGGTTCGTGAGATTGGGATGTTTGATCAATAAGGCGGTACAGTTTGGTTCGCGCCTCTGTTGCTGATAATGTAGGCATGTTTCACCTCAAGTTTTCTCCACCGTACGCCATAGCGTACGCATTGTCAAGGACTCCTTTTAACGAAAAGCTCACCAGCGGGAAACGTACAGCGATGAAAAGCCGTAATTCCATATAGACCAAAAACACAGTCGCCAGATGGTTTCGAGTGGGTCTACCGCTCCCTTCCTTCCCGAATAATATCCATTATTTCTTGTGTGGTGATTTTTGCTTTAATTGAAGGCACATCCAAGGGGGAGGAGACAACTTTTTCCGGAACCAGAGCAAAGGTCCTGCCGTCTTTTCTCCGGATTATCACTTTGCCTGTATTTTCCGCCTGGTCAAGAAGCATGGCCAGTTTTTGGCGTGCTTCAGAATATGTATAAACCTGCATTTTAAACCCCCAGGGTTTCGACGTTGAGAATTTGGGCGGATGCGATCAGCTTTCGGTCCAGTGTCAATAACGGAGCCTTATATCTGATGGCACAATCCAAAAAATAGGCATCATATGCGTAAATATTGGCCTGCTTTGATAATTTTAATGCCTTGATAAAATCTGGATCAACATACCGGATGGGGATTCCTTTAAAAATCGATATTCCTTTTTCAGCCTCTGTTAGTGTCAGCCTTTTTTGTTTAAACATTGCTGAAAAGGCGTTGCCAATTTCCCATGGGATAGAGCCCGGCCCTATGAGCGTGTTTCCTGTAGTAATTTCGATGATCCTTTTGCGTTCCGGCTCACCGACAATTACCGCAATCAATGCAGAAGAGTCTATTACGATGTCCACTGCTTTTCCCCAGCACTTGTTAATATGACAATTGTACAACAGGCATGCTGTTTGTCAAGAACCAGGAGGTGGAATTGTTGGGCAAATCCGCACTATTGCAGTGAGTAGGTTCCGCTGACATCCAGGTAGATATCCCCGTGGGGCGGGAAGCCCTGGCCGGAAAAGCGACCTTGGCCGGTGATGCCTTTGTAGCGCCCTGTTCCACCCTCCAGAGTAAACTGACCTGATTGCTCGCCTCGTGGATCCCCGGTGCCAGTAAAGCGGCCGATCTTGGTGTCGCCATCGGGAAATGTGTAGACCGCATATCCTTGATAACTGGTCTCTGCACCGGATCGCTCGAACGTAATCCAGGCGTTTACTGTTGCCACCTCATAGTCTTCGAAGAAGGCGAAACCTCGCTGTTGCATAAGCCCGACCGCATGTCCTTTATGACCTTCAATTTCTCGAATATCCACATCAACAGTAACAAAGGCTTCGCGCCACTCGATGGGCTTTGAATCATCAGCACTTACCATGAACGGTTTGAGGAAAAGCAAGGCCAGCAGCACGATCCAGACAAGGTTGCCAGAAGCAATAGCCGCTCTTGAGATAGCCATAATCAATTCCTTCTATTAACGTTTAAGCCCAGCGGCGCGACCTTTGTGTCCGCACCAGTGTCTTGTTAGACTGCGCCTGCACGCGCCTGCTGGAGAAAAGCAAGGGTTTCCTGCACGGTTCCGGTAAGTTTCAAGAAAGATGTCGCCTTTAGGCCGCAATTTTTTCTGTATTAGAGGTTCTTTTTTTATTCAGTGTGACTTCAGAAGGTGCAGACCATTTCCTGATCTGACCTGACCACCGTTCCGGGTTTTTCATTTTTGCTCTTTGATAAACAACTCGTCGTCTGGCCAGGATTTCTTTGTCCCTGCCTGTGTGCCGATCATTGGGGGTTACATACGCCAGGCTGCTGTGACGATGCTCATGATTATACCACTGTACAAAACCCTCGACCCAGGTTCTGGCATCACTTAAGCTTTTAAAAGGCTTTTGAGGATACCAGGGGCGATATTTCAGAGTCTTGTATAAGGCTTCTGAATGGGCATTGTCATTGCTTACGCCAGGCCTTGAGAAGGACGGCATTACACCCAGCTGCTGCAAAGTGGCCAGCATGGTTGCTCCCTTCATGGGAGCACCGTTGTCAGAGTGTAGGACCAGTTGGTCTCTGGTTATGTTTTCCAGATAGCATCCTTCGCTGATCAAGCCTCCGGCCAGAGTGGATCCTTCACGGGTGTGTATCTGCCAGGTGATGATCTTTCTGCTGTAGAGATCAATGATCATGTACAGATAAAAGAACACTCCTCTAACCGGGCCCGGCAGATATGTAATGTCCCAGGTCCAGACCTGATTGGGCTCAGCAGCTGTCAGTTCTTCAGGCCTGTTGTGTCTCTTAGGCTTTGAAGGCTGCCTGTGGGTGTTTTGACCTTCTTCCCGAAGGATGCGGTACATGGTTGCCTCGGACGCCAGGTATGTTTCCTGATCAGCCAGATCCGCAACTATTTGATGCGGACTCAGGTTCCTGTATGCAGGACTGTTGATGGTCTTCAGAATCTTCTGTCGTTCCATTTCACTCAGTTTGTTGGCTGGTGTTTGGCTTGACTCTTTACGTCTGTCTTCAAGTTTCTCAGGACTTCTCCACCTTTGGATGGTCCTGGGACTTAAGCCGGTAATGGCACAAGCTTTTTTCAGCCTGGCTCCTGAACTGCAGGCTTCGTCTATAAGTGTCAGGATGCGCTTTTTCTTCTGGGTCGGGATCAGTCGTCCCTGTTGCCCCCCCAGAGGGCATCCACTTTTTTTTTGAGCACCAGAAGGGCCGTTGTTTCAGCTAAAGCCTTGTCCTTGCGGTTAAGCTCTTTTTGAAGATCTTTGACTTCTTTTTTAAGCTGACGGACATTATTGCCTTTGTTCCTTGATTGATCCTTGGAGAATTCTTTTTTCCATTTCTCCAGATGATGAGTATGTATTCCTTTTTGTCTGCACCAGGCTCCCAGCTGTTCGTCTGTAAGCTTGGCAGATTCAAGCAGGGCATCGAGCTTTTCTTTTGAGGACCAGTCCTGTGGACGTTTCTCATGTTTGGCCATAATGGTATCTCCAGTGCTTTGTGCTTTTTTAAGCCAGTATCGCATGGTTGAACCTGGAACTCCCATGTCCTTGGCGATCTGGGCTTGAGAGTCAGTCCCTGTAAGTACCATTTTGACCACGTTTTCTTTAAATTGCAAAGGGTAAGACATTATAACCAGCTCCTGCCCCTTGTTATGTTGAACATGATAGGATGAAAGGGATTTTTGTTCCAAGAGGAGCCCCCCGGGGGCTCCTCTTGGCCCTCCCTCAAATTTCATCCAAGACGACATCTATCCTGACACATGGGG